>JAGNZX010000018.1 GCA_017984185.1 Minisyncoccota bacterium
TACCAGTCTTAATCGCATAGTTTTCAGTCGGCAAACCAAAAGCATCCCAACCTATAGGATAAAGCACATTGTAGCCCTCCATGCGGCGTTTGCGAGCAATCACATCCATAGCCGTATTTGAGCGGATATGACCCACATGCAGACCAGAACCCGATGGGTAAGGAAACTCAATCAGGCCATAAAACTTAGGTTTTTTAGATTTATCACTGGCTTGGTATATTTTAGTTTTATCCCAAACAGCTTGCCATTTCTTCTCGATTTTTTTATGGTCATATTCTTTCTTCATCCTTCCATAATACCTAAAAAATAACCTATTTGCAAAAACCTTTATTACCTATTGAGCTATATATTTTTTATTAATATTTATAGACATATATCCAAGTCCAATAAATATAAAACCAAGAATTACAAGCGAAATAGGCCAACCAAGTGAATCAGCAAAATATTTACCGGTAATATAAGAAACGTGGATAATAAGAAACATGGTGCTCAGAACTAGTATCGCCTGACTTCTCATGTAAGCTGACAAGAAAATACCCCCGATTACAATAAGAAAATAAAACATTTGCCAAGGAACAGAATCGAACACTCGAGAATAAGCAGCACCTAAAAAGAAACTTGAGCCAAAGAAACATAAAGCATCGATAAGTGATTTATTCCAAGTATCACGAAAAGATTGTGCCAATAAAAGATAACTAAGTCCGATAACCATGGTCAGATATGCATACAATTCATCATACTGATAAGTTGAATCACCAATCATTGCATTAACCAAAGAATATATAAAAATTGTGCCATTGGCTATTGCAAAGAAAGTTAAGATAGCATTTTTGTGAACAAAATTCAAAAACATGTAAAACAAAAATATGACTCCAAAGGTAAAGGCAACAGCCCAAGCATCATTTGTCCCAATACTCAACTCAGAAAGTGTAACCATGGCTCCACCTGGAATCAATATCCCACCAATACAATGAAAAACTGCTCCTATATTAGATTCTGGTTTACTTTTAAACAACATCGATCCAGAAGCTGCTATTAATAAACCCAAACCCAGTGTCACCATTATTCGGCCCATAGATCCAATATCATTCCAAATTTGACCCACAAAGAACATCACACCGATCACGACTATTGATGCACCTAAAACATACAACATTTTATTAATAGAAAAATGAGCGGGTTCTAATATGTTATCTTTATTTTCTAGAACAACTGAGGGTGCGATATTTAGCCTATTCATTACATCTTCCCGACTCATTTCGCCATTACTTATTTTATAAGAAAGCTCTTGCAATAATTCTTCTTTGTTCATAAAAATATAAACTAATTTCTGCCAGGCATTACCCAACCAAGAAATTGAAAGTTATTTTGATAATAATATCGATCATCTTTATTTATAATATTTAATCTGCTTTTTGAGTTACCTTTGGTTAAGTAATAACCGAAAGAAGAGCCTCCGCAACCACCAAACATAAACAAACCACATCCACTATTGTAGTTATAATCTCCTGATACATTTACTCCATCCGGAGAAGTTAAAAGGCTATTTAATGTTAACATCTGTGCTTCTTTTTCAGTAATCTCTCGGCTTTCATTGGTTTGTGTATCGTGGATAAAAAGATGAGGGGTAAAATTGTCATTAGTATTTATCACTCCGTCTTTGTTCAAATCTTCTGGTGATTTAATAGGGTTTATAGTTATTTTATTATCGACTACCGAATACACCCTTTGAAGATGATTGTTGCAATAATAGTCGTATGAATAATAATTGCCATCAGTGCAGGAAGAATATATAAAATTATAATGCGTAGATAAAAAAAGTGATGGGATATAAGTACTCAGGGCTACCCCAGATATTAATAATATTGGCAACACAAAAGCAAGCAATATCGCGAAGTTTTTCTTTATAAATTCTTTCATATAATGGAAATTTCTTATTTGGTTAATAAAATCACTTGTAATCCAATACATTAAAGTATATCATATACTAATAAGTTAATAAATATTGAAAATGAATAGAAAATTTGAAGACTTTTCAAGAAAAATAACTAGATGGATTGGCTCACCCCAATCTATTATTTTGCACACAGTCTTTTTTATTGTCATTTTTGGTTTACGCCTCTTTGGTGTGTCGGGTTCTGATGTATTACTCATCCTCACCACTATCGTCTCTCTCGAAGCCATTTATCTTTCAATTTTTATTCAAATGACCGTAAACAAACACGCCGAAGAACTCGAAGAAGTCTCTGAAGACATTGAAGAAATTCAGGAAGACGTCGATGAAATTCAAAAGGATGTCGACGAAATTCAAGGAGATTTTCAAGAACTCGAAGTGGACGGCAACTAATTCAATTTTATTTTGACCAAATAGCTGTATGTGCCAATGACATTAGCCTGCTATTAGATTTTTCTAATACACACATCTCGCCCACCTCGACTGTGCCATTTTTATCTTTCATTTTTTCTAAAAGTGCATAACCAAGAGTGAGTGCTGAAGAGTCTGTAGCATAAGAAGTAAGAATCACAAAAAGTGGTTTATCACTCAAAACTTTTACAACTCTCTCGAGCAGGATTGGTAGCATCTCTTCAATTTTCCAAGTTTCACCTTTTGGACCACGGCCAAATTTGGGTGGGTCCATGATTACTGCGTCGTATTTATTTCCTCGTTTGATTTCTTTTTCCAAAAATTTCAAAACATCGTCTTCGATGACTCGCATGGTTTTGCCACCAAGGACATCCTTAGACGCATCTTCATTTTCTTTAGCCCATTTGAGTGTTTGCTTGGAAGCATCCACGTGGGTCACCTCGGCACCCGCACGCAAAGCAAACAAACTGGCCACTCCAGTGTAACCAAACAAGTTTAAAAACTTTACAGGCTTTTGAGAATTTTTTATTTGTGCATCAATAAAATCCCAATGACTCGCCTGCTCTGGGAAAAATCCTAAATGCCTGAAAGGTGTCGGACTCGCCAAAAACTTTATACCTTTATATTCCATCTCCCACTTTTTGCCTATGTCCGACATAGGCAGATTTGAGAAAGTCCATCCTGGTTTTGCCCCAGCACGTGAGCTCCAAAATTTTCCATCAATTTTTTCCCATTCTTTTTTGCTCAAAGTTTTCGACCAAACCGCTTCTTCACACGGACGCACAAAAGTATGCGGACCGACATGCTCGATTTTTTCTCCTTCGCCAGTATCTAGAAGTTCGTAATCACTAAAGTCTTTTGAGTAAAAAATTTTTATTTCCATATATTTATACTAAAAATTCTATTACGTCCCCGTCTTTGACTATATATTCTTTACCTTCGGTGCGCACTAGGCCCTTGGAACGAGCCACCGCATACGAACCCGAATCTAATAAATCTTGCCAATTGATAACTTCCGCGCGAATAAATTTATCTTTGAAATCTGTATGAATAGCTGCTCCGGCCACTGGTGCAGAACTGCCGATTTTTATAGTCCAAGCACGAGTCTCGTCTTCCCCTGTCGTTAAAAAAGTTTCAAGGCCAAGTAATTCGTAACTTTTTTTAATCAAATCGTTTAAACCTTTTTCAAACACAGTATCAATCTCGACAGAAAGTCCGGGTGCTTTAAAATCCACATTTTCATTTGCTTCCGAAGTATTCAAGACATAAAGCATCGGTTTTAGTGTCAAAAGCGAAAGTGATTTAATTAAAAACTTTTCATCTTCTGTGAGCCCCGCCTCACTCGCCAAACGCCCTCCCTCTAAAACTTTTTCTACTTTTTTCAATACCAATTCTTCGGCAATGGCAATTTTATCTCCACGTTTTACATCGCGCACGATAGTCGACAATCTTTTGGCTACGACTTCAAAATCTGCCAAGACTAATTCTAGATTGATCACCCCGACGTCTTGCATCGGGTCGACTTTGTTTGAGACATGAATCACTGAAGGATCTTCAAATACACGCACCATGTGCGCTATAGCATCGACTTCGCGAATATTTGTCAGAAATTTATTTCCAAGCCCTTCGCCCTTGGAAGCTCCAGCTACGAGTCCAGCGATATCCACAAACTCGATCACGGCAGGAATAGTTTTTTTAGATTTAGAAAGAGCGCTTAGTTTATCTACCCGTTCGTCTGGCACCGGCACAATACCCACCGATGGATCGATAGTGCAAAAAGGATAATTCTCCGCTGGCACGCCCTTTTTAGTCAAAGCGTTAAAAAGCGTAGACTTGCCCACGTTTGGTAAACCGACAATTCCGATCTTTAGTGACATGTAGACAATATAGCAAAGAATATCATTTTCGCCAAAAATTAGTTAAGCCGATCTATATAATTATCGTGATTATCTGTATGCGGTGGTGGGGGTAACGGAGGCAAAGGTGTATAGTCCGGCATAGATACATGAGGATATGCTGGTATGGTTGGTGTTATTGTAGTTATATCTATTCGTCTTTCTATATTATTTTGCTCGTCTTCTTTATTCATTATTTGTCTAGCTTTACGAATTGCTCGAATTATATGATGGCCAACTAAATAATGAATCAAAAGCATCACCAAACCAAGCAAAATTATTCCCAACAATATGTATACTATATAATCTGCAACAAATTGAGTTATTATAAATGGAGCTTCGACGGGTATAGATGAATCTCGCACATTTCCAGCCCGGTCGACGGCACGGACAATCACTTCGAGTTTCCCATCTTTGATCAATGGAACTTGAAAAGGACTGTCAGCTTGTACAAACACTGGCGACTCGGTAAGTGGTTGATTTTTATCAATTACTCCCACTTCGTAGTGATCCACCCCAGAGAGATTGTCGGTAGTGAAAAAAGAAACCAGAGTACGTTCAGTTAAAATAATTGCTGCCACGAGGTAATCTACTTTTGGTTTAAAGTCTGCTGGAGGAGCTGTATCTATTCGAATCAAAAAATGCCCAGTCGTTCCCCAGACTCCCTTCTTTATTGCTTTGGTGTGAAAATACCAAAGACCATCAGAAATTTTATCAAAACTTTTTGTAGTATCAGTTGTATCGATATTGTTGTCTGGTATGGTGTTGGGTTTATTATCAAATTCAAAACTAAAACCATCGACACCGACATCTTTTATCCATGATATTACGGGAGTATTGTTGTTATACCAATCTGTCTGAATTGGATGCGTCTCCGAAAAAACTTGGACACCCTCAGGAGCTTTAGGTAAAATTGAATATTGAGCCCTACCATAATCAGTTATAGACTCAGTCCCCAACCCATCATTTAATAAAATTTTAGAATTTGAAGCGATAGATATACTAGCTTGGCCGGAAGCTTTAGCTTTAAAAGTAATCGTCCCCACCAAGCCAGACGAAGTAGTAATACCACCTGGTATTACCCCGACGTAGCTCGCTGTGCCTTTGGTGTTATCATATTTTGGTGGCTCCACCCAAACCCCGATGATAGAAATCCCTCCAGTTTGATTGACGATAGATAGCTTGGAAGCATCAAAATTTACCCGAACTTCGATTCCATTGATACTCCGATTTTTCGTGTTGACCAAGATTGGTACTTGAAAACTAGATCCTTCTTCAAAACTACCCGATCTCGGTGAAAAAGAAATCTCAGCATGGGACAAAAGTTTTGAAGCGTCGACATTGATCTCTTGAGCCGATACTGGAAAAGCCGCGAGAATCATCGCCAATAACAGCATCAATCCAAATATTTTTTTTGTCACCATCGACATATTATTTTATATCATCAAACTCTTTACTGATAACTTTTTCCGCTGTATCAATATCTTTTTTAATACTCAGTAATTTTTTGTGTTCAGCAAGAGTAGTTTTTTTACTATCATATTCTTCGACATCTTCACGGAGCATGTCGAGAGATTTATGAACCAAAGTTTCAACTTCTTTTACTTCGTGTCTCAAATCTTTGGTCAGATTTTTATCTTTTTTAAAGTGGAAATACATCCGCACCAATAGATAAATAATAGACAAAAGAAGCAACCCGATAAACACCCAAACTTCCTTACCAATGTCAGATAAAATACTACCGACGGTTATCATAATTGTATTTGAAGACTCACTATTGGTTTTGTCAGATTTGATCATAACCGCACTAACACTATACATACCGTGTTTTAAAGATCTCGGAACCAATACATTAAACTCTCCATCTTTGTCTGAATTGCCGACAATGAAAACCTTGGATCCCTCAGTCGACAAGAAAGTCACTAGCACTTGTGTATTCGCATAATCAGAATTTCCAAGTATCGACTGATTACCATATTTAGAACTAAAAATTATTTCTGGTGCCTTTAGACTTGGCTTAGGTTGAGGAGCTTCTTCAGGAACTTTTGGCTCTAATTTTACTTCCGGTACTGGTGTCTCAGTTTTTGGAACTTCTGGTTTAGGAGCTGGTTCGGTAACAGTAAAGATAGCATTATTTAAATACCCAGTGATATCTGTGCCCTCGCCATCATTGGCTAAAATTTGTCCAGACTGAAAAGAAAAAGTGCCAGAACCGGCTTTTACTGCTTTTAAATTCACCACCAAGACTGTTCCAGAAGCACCATTAAAACCACCCAAGGCCAAACCTTCAAATTTTATAGTATTATTGGTCCGTGAAATAATCGGCTCAGTCACCCAAAAATCTAAGACCGAACCAATCTTTGAAACTGAATCCACTGAAAAAACTGCTGGAAAAGAAAGCACTCCAGAAACCGCATTGAAAGGCTTGTCTGAAGACACAGAAACCTTGATGGCTACCCTATCTCCGACTTCATAATTACCAGTAGCTGGGCTCAATATCAAATTAGCCGCAAATGCCGACCATGGCAGAACTGTAAACAATAATATAAAAATTAGTGTCGCAATAATTTTTGTATTTTTTTTCTGAAAAGATAAAAGCATATAATTAAAATTATACCAAGAATTAGTCCAGACTGGAAGTGTTTGACCCCGTTTTGAGCATCCATCTCTATCACCCGCTTATTTCCCGTCTTATCAAAAGCTGCCACATACAAATTTTTACTCAAAGACTGATCACTTAATAGATACGGGCTCTCGGTTTCCACATAATCTCCCCATAGACCTTCACGCACTTCATAGTGATCTATACCCACACCTTTGTCGACAGTGCTAAATACTAAAAAATACGCTCCGTCAAAAACAGTGGGGTCGCTCGCTACCAATGGTAAAAACTTTTCTGGTGGTTCGGTATCAAGCACAGATTTATCTATCCATTTTTCGCTAGTCTGTGATGCTGTAGTAAACTCAAAAGCTTTTTCCGTGGTTGTGATCTCCGTCCCCTTGCCATCGTTAGCAAGTAATCGAACATCATTAAATGAAATAACCCCAGGCTCTGTATCAGCCAATTCAAAAATTAAACTAAATAGAAATACTTTTTTACCAGCAAAACCTCCGGTTGTAATACCTGAAAAAGGCACAGCTCCAGACTGAGTCACTTGAGGTTTTTCAATCCAAAAGTTAACCAACGAATTTCCTTCTCGGATTTCTTTGAGATTTAAATTTTGTGGTGAAAATATCACTGCACCTTCGACAGCATTTACCGAGACATCGCTAGTATCCAAAAAAACATTGACTAAGAAATTTTCCTTAGCCGAAAATACGTTTTTATCAGCCTGCAAAGAAATCTCCGCCGCTTGCGAAAGGTTTGGTAGAAACACAACTAGCAATATTATTGTAATAAATATTTTTTTCATAATTGAAATAAATTAGCCCGTCCAATAAAAGGCCATGATACTAAAGTCTACCAAATCCACCTTGCCATCGCCATTTAGGTGTTTGACCTCACGTGGGATAAACGCTGTATTCAAAGGACGTTTATACCAAAAAGCTGCGATCGAAAAGTCGACCAAGTTACAGCGTCCGTCTTCGTTTAGGTCACACTTGGCTGATTTTACAGTATTATCGGCAAAGACATTTTTAGTACCGACGATAAAACCGACAGTATCACTAAACGAACTTATTTCCCCACTTTTTAATGATTTCGATTTGGTCGAGTGTGAACCTATTTCTAGCACCGAAGTATCAAAATTGGCCAAATAAATACCGTTGTTATCAGAAGGAGTATTACTAAAAAATTCTTGTGGTGAATTGACGCTAATCACGATTTGCGAAGATGGAGAACTCTGTCCAAAGATCACCACGTTATCTCCCTTTTTCACTTCACTCTTGTCGACAGCAATAGTCGGCGCGATAAATATGCCGGTGATATTTGTAGTCACTCCAGAGGTTATAAATATTTGAAATGTAAACGGCTTAGAGTGTCGTCCGGCATTGTCTTCACCATAGACAGAAAAAGTATAATCTCCAGAAGAAAGATTGCCCAAAGTGGCACTAAAATTACTGTCTGGCCCAGCAATTGTCGACAAGACTAGTTGCCCGTCCTTTAAAATATTCACTTTCGAAAGCGGGTAAGCTCGGCCAGAAAAAAACACACCTGTGCCGGAGTCATCATCACCACCTCCGCCTC
>JAGNZX010000019.1 GCA_017984185.1 Minisyncoccota bacterium
CGTATGGACAACCCAAAGCACCTTGTCTGTTGTGTTAATACTTTTATTATTCACCATCTCATTGATGATGCGAATTGCTGTCAAAGTCTTACCGCCACCAGTAGGTAAAACTAATAGATAACGGCCATAATTATTGCTTTTAAAATCATTAACAATGCTACTAATTGCTTTTAGTTGAAAATCCCAAGGATCACCGCTTAAATTAAATCTCATAAAATTAATCAGGTACTGGTAATCCTAATTTTTGTAATGGTAGGTATTTAAAATAATACTGACAACCAACTGAAATAATATAGTCTAAAACATCTTTATATTCCGGTTTTTTAAACCAGTCGCTCAGTATATAGATATACTCAACCTCAATATTTAAAGGAGCCATCAATTTAGCATATTGTTTACGTTTAAAATCACAAGTTTGCAATTTTTCATCCACAGAGCCAGCAACTTTCTGAAATTTCATCTCAATAATAAATAAGGTGTTATTTACAATCACATAAAGAGCCTCATCTGGTAAAAGTTTTTTAGAAAGTGATTTTTTATAATCAACACCTTTTGATTCCAAATATTTATACAACGCATTTTTCCTATAACTTTGTGCCACCTCTTCCTCTTGATAAAAAATGTGATTACCTTTTACTTCATAACCTTCCTGTTTTTTAAGCAATTCTAAAATATCACCCTCTTTCTCAAAATTTAATCCTGTGATAGTGCTTCCGCCTCCCTTCCCATTATTGATCATATTTTTAATAATTAGTTACTAATACTTCCGTAATCTTCCCCCTCTTTGATGAATTTGAATTTATTGCTCTGCCAGCTTGTACTTTTGTAATTCTTGCACCTTGCACTTCAGAATAAATCTTATTAATAAATGTTGTGTCGGAGTTCGAAAGCATAACAAAACAACCTCTCTTGTGTAATTTCACAAAAGTATCTCTTAATTCTATTTGTTCTTTTTCTAAAAATGCATCGTTTGTATATGCAGTAAAAGAAGCAGTTTTACTAACCGGGAAATAAGGGGGATCGAAATACACAAAATCTCCCTTTTTTGCTTCTTTTAAAACTTTTTTATAATCTTGATGCTTAATGGTCACACCCTTTAATGCTTTTGAAACTCTTCTTAAATTTACCTCATCACAAATGAGCGGATTAGAATATTTACCAAACGGAACGTTAAACTTGCCACTGCTATTTACTCGGTACATTCCATTAAAACAAGTTCGATTTAAATAAATAAATCTTGAAGCTATTTCTAAATTAGACAATTTACTTGGATCAACCGCTCGAATCTTTAGAAAATAATTCTTTTCGTATTTGTGTTTTTTAAGAGATTTTATTAATCCATTAACATTGTTTTTTATAACATTGTATGTGGTCACTAAATCAGAATTTAAATCAGACAATACTGCATTTTTAGGCAACAAATCGAAGAAAACAGCTCCGCCACCTACAAACGGCTCAAAATATTTATTTTCGTTTGGATTAAATTTTTCTGGAGGGTACAAATTAAATCTTCGAAATTGCACAAGGAGTTGTCTTTTGCCGCCAACCCATTTTACAAATGGTTTTGCTTTTTCATCGATTATTTTTGCAGCTTCTTTCAGGAAATCATCCGAACTTATTTTTTCAGAAATTCTACTAAAAACCGTCTTCGCGTAGATGGGATTTAAGTCAAAATTCTCTTTAATTTTTTGAAGGGTTTGAGTAGATCCCATACACATATTATATACCAAACACCCCTATTTCTTCCAATCCCCGAACTAGAGCAAAGCTCAGTACGGGGCAGGCCCTAATCTACTTCTTGCTCTTCACCTTCCAATCACTAATAATGATTTTCTTTCTGTATACCTTAACCACCACCCACCGCCTAAGCAAGGCGGGGCAAGCTTCCTGTCTCTCCTTCTTCACTCCACCCAACTTTCTACTTTATAACTTTACACCTGCCTGCCGGCAGGCAGGCTTTATACTACTTACCCATCATACCACCGTTTACTCCCCATCCAAAATACCTAAGAATTTGGTGGAATATCTACCATGTAAGCTTTTAAGAAAGTTTCGATCGCCGCTATGGTAGCTTCATTTAATTTAGAATTACTCTCAGCCACCCATTTTGCAAAGTTATACAATTCTTTTGTATCTACTGTTAGCCATTTACCATTCTTGTTCAAGAAATAAAACATAGTAGTCATAGCTATACGCTTATTCCCATTCTTGAATGGATGATTTTTTATCATCAGGTAAAAAAGTACTGCTGTCTTTTTCAAAAGACCAGGATAAAGATCCTTTCCACCAAAAGCTTGAAAGGGAGCTTCGATTGATCTCTCAAGTGAATCTGTAAACCTAGTACTAAAGTCTGGAATAGGCTCAGACCAAGTCATAGTATCTTTGGCAAGTCGGTGAGCTACGTATTGAACATCTGAAACTGAAATTCTCATATATTTTATTCTTTACCGAGAAGTTTTAGAGTTTCTCCATACTCTTTTACGACTCTTTCAACTATCTTATCTATATTCTTCTTTTTTTCATCAGTAAGAACTCCAGTATCGTGAAAAAAATTATTACGAACAAATTCCATAGGAACAGCGTAAGCTCTTCCTATCTTTTCAGCGGGTATTTTCCCATTTTTTATCTTATTAAAAACGGTAATACGACTAACCCCTAAAATCTTGGCTAGTTCAGCTACTGATACATATTGTGTCATTTTATCCTTATTTTTCATATATTTTTCTTTGTTAACCCCTACATACTATATCTTAACAATTGTTAACCTTCTTGTAAAGTGCTTAACAAGTGTGGAAAACTCAATCCCCATCCAAAATCCCCCACAAATGCAGAGTGAGCTCAGTTCGGGAGCCATTGTGGGGCTCGGCTAGTTTGAGCATTTGGGATTCTGATGGAAGAGATTTGAGGCCGAAGGCTTTTTGGAAACCTTTCCTGGTGCCGAGGTCGCCTACTGGCAAAACGTCGGGCCTATTCAAGGCGAAAATCAAAAACATGTCGGCGGTCCACGGGCCTATGCCTTTTACTTTTTGTAAATGCTCTTTGATTTCCGCGTCCGTCATTTTGGAAAAATTTTTAGTGTTGATAGTCTTGTCTAAAAATTTTTCCGAGAGGTCGCGCAGGTAGCCGGACTTTTGTGGGCTTATGCCGGCGGATTTTAATTGGGCGATGCTGAAATTTAAATATGTCTCGGGGTTGGGCTTTTTCGGCTTTTTACCCTGCCGAAAAAGCCCAAGGAATTTCTGGTAAATCGCATTCCCAGCCTTGGTCGAAATCTGTTGGTAGATGATCGAGCTCGCCAGTGAAAGCCAAGCATTCCGAGTCGGAGAAAGTTTCCGCAATTTCTTTTTATTTATTTTGAGTTTCATTAAGCAATTACTTGCGTACAATGTGCGCAACGCTTGGCAGAAATTGGGATTTCACTTTGGCATTCAGTGCACCTCTTGGTAGTCGGATCGGCTGGGGTTTCTTTCTTCGAACGGTTCACCAACACATTCATCGGCTTGACTACAAAAAAGAAAACTGAACCTGAAACCAACAAAAACGAAATGAGTGCGTTTAAGAAATGGCCATATTTAAAAACACTGCCGTTGATAGTAAAAACTAAATTGCTAAAATCTGGAACCTTGGCGATAGCAGCGATAAATGGAGTGAGTATATCTGCGACCAAGGCCGAGACGATAGTCCCAAAAGCTGCGCCGACGACGACACCGACTGCTAAATCCACCACATTCCCCCTCAATAAAAATTGTTTGAATTCTTTTAACATAAAGTAATTATACTAATTTTTTTAATTCTTGCTCGTATTTTTTCATGACCAGGAGGCCAGCTTGTTCTTGGTTCATACCTTTTTTGGTGTGCTCTTCTACCTCTTTGGCGATCTTGGTAAAAAGCTCGGGATTTTTCTCCATCATACCGATAAACATATTTACCTGCGCCTCCGGCACACCCTTTAAACGCAACATTTTTCTAAGTAAAAAATTTTGAAACATTTCAATAATATATCACAAGCAAAATAATAAAAAAAGTATCAAAAATTTATAATTTTAATTCGGCTCACAAACTGCTCGCAGGGCGGAAATGTCGGCTGGAGAGAGGCTCAAGCTATCCCCCTGGTTTACTTCATACATGATGGCTTTCTGGTCGGGCACGTGTTCGAGGCCGAGAGCGTGGCCAAGCTCGTGAGCCAAGACGCGGACCAGCTTGGCCCGACTGCTGAATTCGTAGATATCGATATAATGAGTTTTGCCATCGGTGACATACAGCCCTTCTTCATAGGATTCCCCGCGAGCATTGTTTGTAGTGTTGTATTTATCTACGGTGAGGTTTAAGGTCTTGGCTAGTTTGTTGATGTTCGAAATGAGAGTGTTGATCTCGTCGAGTTTTGTTTTGAGTCGAGCTTGTTCGGCTTGAATCTCACGCATCTCGGCATCGAGAGACAAGCGGGTCGCCTGCAATATATCGTATTCAGTTTTTGGGGCGCCACCTTTTTTATTCCAAGATGCGACCGAGCTCTCGTAAGCAGAAATTTTTTTATTGAAAGCTGAGATCTGTGTATTTAGATTATTCTCATCCACAACGTAAGTAGATTTTTTAGTTTTGAATTGAGCTTGCAAGGAATCATAAGAAGCTTGATTGTCTTCGACGACTCCACCCAATTTGTCTAATTTTTCGGTAGCTTCTTGGCGATAATCATAGATGAGGTTTACTTTCAAAAGATTTTTGGCTTTACTCTCGGGAGCGTAGACAAATAAGTCTTTGCCATAACCACTCTCCCACATAACTTCAGCTTCGCTCAAAGCTTGCATAAAATATTCCTCTGAGACATCAAAACGATCACTAAAAGAACCCAAGGTATAAGGAATGGGCTCGCTACACGGCTTCATCTGCTTTACAGTCAGAAAAATATGGTAGCCGATTGCCACACAAAAAAGAAACAGAAACAAAATTTTGATATTATTTTTCACTTACCTTAAGTATACCAAAAAAATTTATGCTAAAATGTCTACATGTCTATAAATACCAAATTGATTTATTTTGTCCGACACGGCGAAACCAAGCTAAATGCGCTCGGAATCCGACAAAGTTCCGAAGGTGGACTCACTGAAAAAGGCCGAGCTCAAGCTCTGGCTACGGCTAAAAGATTTCCAAAAGAAAAAGGTAGCCCGCAAGTGATCATCGCTAGCCCTTATGAAAGAACTCGGGAGACTGCCGGAATCATCGCTGGTGAATTAAAAATGCCGATCGAATATTGCGACCTGTTGGTCGAACGCCGAAACCCTTCGGAGATCATCGGGCACGCTGGTACAGAAATAGAAGTAAAAAGAATCGTCGACTTGATCGACAAAAGTTTTCACGACGACAACTTGCGATATTCAGACGAAGAAAATTTTACTGACCTAAAGGAACGGGCTAAAAAACTTTTAGAATATATCAAGACTAGACCCGAGCAAAGAATCATGATGATCACTCACGGAATTTTCTTGAAAATGGTCGTGTCTTATATGCTGGTCGGAGACGAACTCACGGCTTCAAAATATAACGCTTTGAGTTATCTAAACCCGATAAACAATGCCGGGATTTCTATCTGCTCTTATACATACAAAGACCACTGGTTTAGAAAAAGAGAAGAAGCTTGGAAACTGATCATCTGGAATGACCTCATCCAAAACGACGATCCAAAAGAAGGATACTAATTATTTTTCTAAAATATTGTATCTATCGAGAATAGCTTCAAAGATAAGCGGAGCGACAATGGTCGCGTCGGATTCGATGACAAACATCGGAGTCTCCACGGTCAATTTATCCCAAGTGATTTTTTCGTTTGGAGTCGCGCCGGAATATGAACCGTATGAAGTGGTACTATCGGAAATCTGACAGAAGTATCCCCAAGGGCGAACTTCTTTTTTCAAATCGTATTTAATAGAAGGAACGACACAGATCGGAAAATCTCCAGAGATTCCCCCGCCGATTTGGAAAAATCCAAGACCTGGACCTTCTTTGGCGAGTTCAGGATACCAATCGTAAAGGGCATTCATATATTCGATACCACTTTTCATCACGGTGGCCTTTACTTCACCGGACTTTACATAACCAGCAAAAATATTTCCAAGAGTTGAATCTTCCCAGCCTGGCACCACTATCGGCAAATTCTTTTGCGCTGCTTCGAGGAGCCAACAATGCTCGGCATTGCCATCGAAATGATCTTTTAATTCACCAGAGAGAAGTATTTGATAAAAATATTCATGCGGAAAATATCTTTCGCCTTTAGCTTCAGCTTCTTTCCAACGTTTTAATATGATCGGTTCAACGACACGAAAAGCATCTTCTTCGGGGATTGAAGTATCGGTCACTCGCCTCTCACCACGATCCAAAATATCTTGATCGTCTTGTTTGGTGAAATATCTATAATCTGGATAGTCTTTGTATTTTGTATGGGCGACTAAACGAAAAACGGATTCTTCGAGGTTAGCGCCGGTGCAAGAGATCGCGTGAATCTTGCCTTGTTTGATCATCGGTGCCAAGGTCACTCCCATTTGTGCAGAAGACATCGCTCCGCCCATCGCCAGCAACATCTTTCCGCCATCATCGAGATGTTTTTTAAATGCGAGTGTCGCATCTTTCATCTGACGAGCGTTAAAGTTATGGAATAATTTTTGAAATAAACCGAGCACAGTATTTTCTTGTTTCATTTGTATAGTATACAAAAATTTAAAATAAAAAGACAATAAAAAAAGGCCGTCCCGAGATGGGCGGCCAGTTTTCCTAGATCAGGATTTTAAATAAGCTCCTGTGAGCTCGCTCGGATGAACTCCGAGACTTTTCGAAAAATTAAGAACAAGTGTGTCTCCGCGCCCTCCGCTATGCTAGCCGGAGGGACACGGTTCGAGGGGTCGGCTTACGAGACCGCTTCTTCAGCCTCGTTGACAGCTCCCTTGAAGAGTCGCGACCACCACCCAACCCAAACAAGGGCGAGAATGATAGCGGCATATCCGACAGAGCTGTAGATGTCCCCTCCACCGAAACCTTGCCGCAGCGAGAGAATGCCAAACCCATCGATAACCGAGAGTTCGACGAACTTCGCCACGAACAGGAAGATAGCCATCTTCAAAACCGACTGAAAACGAATCCGGTTCAAAAGACGAGCTCCCATGAGAGCCAACTCGGCAACCACGAGAACCGTCACTCCAGCGACCAGAAACGAAAGGATGGTCTCGAGGGTGTTCCATCGGCCAGCATGAGCTTGCGCAGCCTTGGCAGGACCAGACCAGAGCGCATCCCAGCTGACAGCTAGAATTGCAATGACCCGGCGTGAATCATCTTCTCGCAGGCCCATCATCTTCGACATCCATTCTGAGATACCAAAGACTGGCTCCGCACCGACGGCCTCACACAGAACTTCGTAGGTGAAGAGGGCGACGAGAACAAAGCCGATGAAGCCGAGCACCGGCGAGAGCCAGGGCATTTGGCTCTCCAGACCCCAAAACACGAAGTACCCAGTAGCCGGGAAGACCACATGGGTAAACGCGATCGGACCTGTCCAGCTCCGAAACCCAAGCGACGGGGCCCGGAATTTGCTGAGCGTCGCCATCGTTACGTCGACAGCTATTCCGAATCCCATCAAGACGGACGGGAGCACGAACGACAAGAAGTCGAACTGCATTGCACTTCACCTCAAAAAAACGTATGTTGTTTTCGAAGAATACGAGAAAAGCATGGCCCCACGGACCACCCACCCTCATTACTACAAGTATAGCACAATTTGAGCTAAAAGTCAAGGTGTATTTGGTATACTAGAAACGCAGAAAAACCTTGTTTGGCAAGGTTTTTCTGCTAATTTTATTATTCCAAAAGTCCACAAACGAAAAAGGCCGCTACGGCCTGCTATATATATGTATATTTTCAAAACAATTGCTTTTTGAATTTTTTTATGTAATACTACCCCCATGAATTTAGTAGCCAAGATTCTGCCATACGCGCAGATAATCCTTTCAGTAGTGTTAATAACATCAATTTTACTCCAGCAATCCGGTGCCGGAGTCGGAGGTGCTTTGGGTGGCGGTGATGATAGAAGCATCCATCACACTCGCCGAGGCTTTGAAAAGTTCCTGTTTTACTTGTCTATAG
>JAGNZX010000020.1 GCA_017984185.1 Minisyncoccota bacterium
CTTCGATTCTTAAAATAAAAGTCCCTTTATTTTTCCTAGCCCAAAGCCAAGCAAAAAGACCTGTGCGCAGGTTTCCTGAGTGCATAAACCCCGTCGGGCTGGGTGCAAATCTAGTAACTATTTTATTATCTGACATGCATATATAATAGCACAAAAATGAACTTCAACTACATGTCTAATTTATGTTTATTTCTTGCAAGATATTCTTGAGTATTTTTTATTCCGTTCAAATTATTTCTTTTGTGCCAATAAGGGAACTTCATATAGGCACTTAAAAGCACTGCTGCATGTAAAGCTTTTTCATTAAATTCTCTACCCTCAAAATACCCCTTGACCAATTGTGTCCCAGCTTCATTGTTAGCATATTCATCATAAGCTACAGTTTTCATAATTGTTCTCCCTAAATCTATATATCCATTATTAAATCTTGGGCTTGGATCAAAAATTGTAAGAGGTTCTGTGGCAAAAGTATTATTAGTTCCGAAATCATCATGACAATAGCTACTTTTATTTTCACGGTTGACGTGTTCTATTAGTATTTTAAACACCAGAGACGATGACCCATGTTCTTCGCCGAGAAGTTTATGTTCCTTTACATATTCGATTCTATGTTTAATGTCTTCACTTTCTAACCAATCTTTGAAACTAAGAAATTCGGGGCTACCATCCATATAGCGGCCATACCCTACAGCATTTGGTTTATGCATAATATAAAGAATTTTTCCTAATTCTGCATAAACTTCCCTAGTTAGCATTTCTACTTTATCATAAATATCTTTTAATAATGGCGCATCTACGTACGCCATTAATATATAAGAATGTTCACACATCATGCCTGTTTCAATAATATGGGGTACACACACCCCGCTCTGTTCCCATACTTTTAAAAACTGGGCTTCTCCACCAACGTGAGATATACTCAAAGGAATTTTTAAAACTAATTTTTCTTTAAGTGTTTCAATAATACAGACCAGAGAAGATATGCCCTTATGAATGAAAGTAACGCCAACGTCTTGACCTTTAAATCTACTATGTTCAGCAACAAAATTTCTAATATGCGAAACTAGATTAACTCTTCGCTCGTTGAAATTAGCATCTACCTCATGTTCAGATAATTTGGGTTCATTGTGAAATTTAATCCTGGGTTGCATCTATATTTTCTATTGTTCGTGACCCAGAGCTAAGTCTACTAGTTCTCGAGCAATTTTCATGGCTGCGTCTGGTTTATTAAAATTTTTAGCGCTATTCACCATTTGCACATATCCTTTTTTGTCTTCTATGATTCTGTCAACCTCGGAACTCAAGATATTTGCCGTCATATTGCCTTCTTCTATTACACTACAAGCTCCAGCCCGTGCATAATTAAATGCATTCATCTTGGAATGGTCGGCATTGGATTCAGCAAAAGGAACCAGTATTGATGGCACACCCCAAGAAGCAATTTCAAACAAGGTCGAACCAGCTCGGGAAATAACAATAGTGGCTACTCCAGCAGCCATTTTCATAGCTAGGGGGTTTAAAAATGGTATAGAAACATATCTAGCTTTATCGTTGACATCAGAAAGAACAACATCAGATCTGTCTTTGACATTTTTGAAATTACTGACTCCTGTTTGGTGAATAATTTGATAATTTTTAATCAACCTAGGAAGAGCGTCTAATATTGTGTTATTGATTAATTCTGCACCCTGAGAGCCACCAATTATAAATATCACTGGTAAATTAGATTCAAATTTGAAATATTCGAGAGCTTTATTTTTTGGGGCTGGATGTTCTATCTCGGTACGAATCGGTTGACCAGTCCAAGCCACCCTATCAACTGGAAAAGAAGAACTTGCTTCTTTAAAAGAAATTGCAATCTTGGTTGCAAAACGACCAGCCCAAAGATTGACTCGTCCTGGCATAGAATCAGACTCGTGGATAATCACGGGTATTTTTAAAAGCCTTGCTGCAAAAAGAGTAGGAAATGACGCGTAACCACCCTTACCAAACACTACATCCGGATAAATTGAAAATAATTTATAAATAGCATTCAAAGTACCAAAAAATACTTTAAATACATCGAAAAAATTAAAAAAACGTTCTCTTAATGATGGATTAATTCGCATTTTACCAGCGTAAACTTCTTCGTAATTGATACCATTTTCAAAAAGCACTTCATGGTCATAAGGACTGTTTGAAATATAATAAAGTTTCGGTCCAATTATATTTTCTGTGTCAGCTATTTGATTAACTCTTTCGGCAACAGCTATAATTGGGTAAAAATGCCCACCTGTTCCACCGCCTGTAAAGACTATTTTCATATTTTTTGTTGAAATTTTGATATTTGGAAGACTACCCCCATAGCCATCATATATACCATCAATGCTGTTCCACCATGACTCATAAAAACAAGCGGGACACCTGTCAGCGGGAAAACCCCGGTGACTGAAGCAATATGCATAAATGATTGAGCCATAATCATTATAACAATCCCCGAGACTAAAAGTCTACTAAACAAATCTGGTGCTCGATTGGCAATACGAAAACCTCGTAGGGTAAAAAGTATATATAAAAATATTGTCATAACTGAACCAACAAAACCCATCTCTTCTCCGATAACAGCAAAAATCGAATCACCTTGTGCTTCTGGAAGATACCCAAATTTTTGAATACTCTGACCAAACCCTCTACCATATATACCTCCACCACCGAGAGCAACCAAGGATTGTTGAATTTGATACGATGAACCCTGTGGGTCACTAGACGGATCTAAAAAAGTTTTTACTCGACTTTGTAGATATGGAGTAAAAAAAACCAGAGTGGCGAGAACAAAAATTGCTGTGATACTAAAACCCAAAACATATTTCATGGGGACACCTGAAACAAAAAGCATAGTAATACCAGTCACGATAATTAAAATTAAACTTTTATGGTCTGGTTGTTGCAATAAAATACTGCCAATAATAGCGAGCAATACAAAAAGTGGTAATATTCCGAATTTAAAATCTTGAACTCGAGTTTTAGCCCAAGAAAGCCATGCTGCAAAATAAATAATAAAACCAAATTTTAAAAACTCTACTGGTTGAAAAGAAAAACCAGCAAATTGAATCCATCTACCCGCCCCACCATGGTGCAAAGCTAGTTGCGGAATAAATACCGCACACGTCAAAAGTATTGATCCAATAAAAATCAAAAGTGAATGTTTCCGCCAAAACTTATAGTCAATTTTTAGGCATATATACATACCGACAAAACCTAAACCAAGACCTAAAACAAGTTGGCTTCTTAGAACAGAATAAAATACATCTTTATTTTTAGCCAACACTCCAAGCGAAGCTGAAACAAAAAAGAAGGCCCCGATGGTGATGAGTAGAAACACGATTATTAGAAAAAATTTATCAATTTTTCGAGCCCTCATGTTTTTACTTAACTTATAATCGCTAAAATTATTCCAATAATCGCAAATACAACCGAGATGACCCAATACCGCATAGTGACTTTATAAGGCGACCAACCGATGGCCATAAAGTGATGATGAATAGGTGCCAATCTGAAAACTCGCTTCCCTCCCCTCAATTTTTTCGAAGTGAGCTGGATGATGACCGAGAGTGAAGTGACCACGAGCGGCAAGGCCACTACTGGCAATATCAAAACTGAATTGGTTAAAAAAGCCAAAGTGGCGATGGTAATAGTCAGCCCCATCATACCTGTCTCGCCCATATAAAACCTAGCCGGAGGGATATTGAACCACAAAAATACTAAAATCACCCCCGAGACGACGCCAGAAAAAGTCGCCAAGTCGATTTGATTGTTGGCAAAGGCTATCGCCGAATAAGCTGCAAATATCGAAGACAAGACTCCGCCAGACAGGCCATCGATGCCGTCGATGACTCCGCCAGAAAAAGTCGCCAGGGCTACAATCATGAAAAATGGAATGATTAAAACTCCCAAAAATAATTCTCCGTCAAATGGAATGTGAATAGAATTTATCCCGAGCTTGTAATAAAACCACCAGCCAATCACTAGAGATAAAAAGCCGATGAGTATAGCTTTAGAAAAACGCCAAGATTTATCGTCGCGAGCGACAGGCCCATGGCCATAGATTTGCATCAAGTCATCATAGAGCCCGATCAGCGCGCCCAAAAGCAAAGTCACCAATGGGATTAAAGTTTGGTTGCGACTAAAGAAATTTAGTTTTTCTGTATAGTCTGAAGGAAATAAAACTGAAATGAAATAAAAAATAATTGTGGTCAAAAGCACCGTCACCCAGATGATGATGCCACCCACTCGCGGAGTATTCAGTTCGGCGTTGGTGTTGTGAATCTTTGAAAATTCTGTGGCGCTCGAACTCTCGCTCCGAGAATACTTCTTCCACATTTTGTATTTAAAGAAAAAATGCGTGGCTACCGGAGTGATGAGTAAGCCCAAAAAGAAAGCCGTAGCTGTCGGTAAAAATATTTTAACTAAATCTAAATACATGCCCAAATAATAGCATTTTTAGGGCTTTTTAGTAAACCTCTTGCTGGTAACACTTTTCACAATAAACAATCTCTGGTCGGTCGGGCGCATAACTGGTCTAAAATATTTTATCCATTGAATGAAGTCTTAAATGCTGAAATGATTTGTTTAAAAAGAGGATCATCTGGAGTTAAACCTATATTTACTATTTCTCTTTTTATTGCTTCAAGTAATTCGTATGCAATTAGTGATGATTCAGGTTTACGAGGGTTGCGAACCAAACTCTCTCTGAAAATCTTCATTGAGGCTTGAACCTTTTTATCTTTAAGGGCTAATTTCATAACTTTTACTATCTCTTTTAGAGTCCTAATTTTTTCTTGATTTTTTGGATCATTAAAAAACAAATCCAACTCTTTGGGGTTTGGAGCATTTTTACGGTTTTTATCAAAAGGAATGAGGGAAGAATATATATTTACTATCAAATTATTTCTTGCACCAGCCCATAATTTATTAATTCGATCTGGGGAAACAATTATTGGTTCATCTGACCCTTCATAATGATGTGTTTGGTCTTGAGTAACATAGGGTATACCAAGTCCAGTATGGATTCGGCTCATGATTTCACTTATACGTTTAAATTGAGCAGGTGAAAACTCTGATTCAATAAAAGTTTTAAAATCAGTAGGCTGATCTTGTAAAACTGCATCTGCTAAATATATATCTATACCAGAGTGGGTCTGAGGGGCCATGGCATTTGCTTCAATATAAGCATTAAACCAAGAGTCTTTTATTGTGTGCTTTGTTTCTAGTCCCTTACTTGGTTCAATGTCATCTCTTGCTCTAGCCCCAGGTTCTGTTTCTTTCATAATTAAAAATTATATAGCACATTCACTATTTTTTCCATATCATCAAAACGACCATTGTATGTCGAACCGAGGAGAGTGATAGCTATTTGGTGACCAGTATTATCTTCAAAGATTATGGCTAAATTCCCCCCAGCCAATTCCGTATAACCAGTTTTAGAGAAAATTAAATTTGGGATCTTGCCGATCAAGATATTTGTATTTTTAAAATCGTGTCCAAAACCAGATTCTGATTTCAAATTAATTTCAGGCATTGTTGTCGCACTAAAAATCTCTGGGTAAGCCTTCATCGCATATATAGCCATAGTGTTTACATCTTCTGCTGAAGCAGTCACTCCGACACCGACAGGTTCATTTTTATTTTCTCTGTAAACATCAAGTCCAGTCGGATTTTCATATTTAGTATTCCCTGCCCCGATTTTTACAGCTTTGTTATTTACAATTTCTAAAAAATGATCATTTTGTTCAGAAAGTGCATAAGCCCCATCATTGGCTGAAACGACTAGGGTAAACTTGGCTATATCACTGATTTTCCACTTTTCGTTAGCAAAAATTCCAAAGTCTCCGGCTTGTTTAACTGCATTATTGGAAATATAAACAACATCATTCATGTCGTGCCCGCGTAGACCTTCGACAACTGTCAGAATCTTGGCAAGTGAAGCTATAGGGAGTGGCGCATCATCATTTTTACTATAAATTTTTCTATTTTCATTAATGTCATAAATAGAAATAGCTTTGGCGATGACTGGCGTAATGTCGAGAGTAGTTTGAATTTTTTTATAACGTTCTTCTTTTATTCTTTCTGTTTCATTTAATTTATTGTTCTCATTCAAAAACAAAATTGCTGTTGTAGCAATAACAAACAACATGAAAAATAAAATATTATTGTGGGTTTTCATCTTGCTGGTTTTTGACGGCGACATCAATGCCCGCACTCACATCCCTAAACTCTGGCAATTCTTCCACCGATTTCACACCCATAAAAGATAACAACTCAAAACTGGGCTTGTATATAAAACGTCGTGTGTCGCCTGCGTCAGTAGTTTTCTCGATAAGTCCACGCACTGAAAGCGCTCGCAAAGTAAAACTCGAATTCACTCCACGAATATAATCGATCTCGGCACGACTGACCCCATTTTTATATAAAACAATAGACAAAGTCTCGAGAGCCGCCTTGGAAAGCTCTTTGTTCAATTCTTCTTTTCGCAAATTTTCAAACAAGCTAGAGAGCTCCGGTGTAGTGCCGAGCATAACTTCATCACCATTTTCAATAAGTGCAATTCCTCTATTTTGTAAATTTTCTTTTAGTTTAATTAAGGCTTCATTTATTTCTTCTACACCAGCGCTCAAAATTTCGCCAAGTTTTTTCTTTGACATTGGCTCTCCTTTCCAAAACAATATCGCTTCAAGTTTTTGTTCTAAATTCATAATGTTGTTTGTTTCTCAATAATAATATCTCCTGTATCCATCATTTGTACAGCATCAACAATACCATTTCGCACCATCTCAAGCATAGCCAAAAAACCGACGATGACTTCTATCTTTTCTTCTCGGGTCACTGGCTTGCCAGATTTATGATTAGCAAAATCTCGAAAATTTGTACTTAAAGATTTCTGGATTCTTTCGGTTAATTTATCGATCATCTCTTCGATACTGATAACTTTTCGTACCTCGACTTCAGGTAAGAATATTTTCTTTGGCATCGCCCCGAGCACACCGCGAGCCAAAGTCATCATACTCTCACGGGTAATTCTCTCATCTGGTAAAAATACCAAAACATCATTTTTTCTATCGAGCGGGGCAAAGATTATCTGCCGTCCAAAATTATTTTTTATATTTATGCCGAGACGGGTATAGAGTTCGTATTGGCGAAGACGATCTTCAAGATTTTTTATATCACCTTGTTCTTCATCAGTCAGATCGAGGTTTGGTAATAGGGATTTTGATTTTATTAAAATTAAAGTCGAAGCCACCAGTATAAAACTAGAGATTTCCTCGGCGTGCCGACTAGCCGACAAAGTCGGATCGGATTGTAGTTTATTTAAATACTGTAAATATTCTTCGGTAACTGTCGCCAAAGAAACATCATTTATGAAAAGCTTCCTTTTTTCCACCAAGCCAAGCAAGAGCCCAAACGGCCCCTCAAAACCAGTAGTCTTTATCTGAAAAGTTTCAGTTTCCATCGTTATATGCTAACATTTCTTTATGAAAAATAGAAGCGTTAGATTGTCTAAAAATGTAATACCAAAAGAGTATGAAATCCGGCTTCATCCGGATTTAGAGAATTTTACTTTCGAAGGAGTCGAGACTATTTCTATCGATTTACTTAAATCTACCAAAACTCTGACTCTGCACTCCAAAGAAATTCAGATAGCGACAGCGACGATAACTGTCCCGACCAAAGTCGGGACCCCGACACAGGTCGGGGCAAAAATATCTTACGACGAAAAATCTGAAACAGCGACATTTACATTTCCGAAAACTATCAAAGCTGGGAAAATTAAATTAACATTAGTCTTCAAAGGAATTTTAAATGACAAGATGCGTGGTTTTTACCGAAGCTCGTATATTTTTGAAGGCAAAGTCCGCCACTTGGCCACGACTCAATTCGAAGCCACTGATGCTCGCCGTGCCTTCCCTTGTTTTGATGAGCCAGCTCACAAGGCGATCT
>JAGNZX010000021.1 GCA_017984185.1 Minisyncoccota bacterium
ATACTATATAGACCAAAAAACAAAAACCACCCTGTTGGGTGGTTTTTGCAAAAAATTCAAAACTACTAAGGACAAACTGTGTCACTTGCAGCAAGAGTGGTTGCTTCTTTTGAAGCACCAGTTGAATCAACACACCAACCTGAACTAGCTGTTGTCGGGTCCTTCAATGAAGTAATAGCAGCCCATGCACCAGCTGAATCATGACACACAGATGAAGCAGCTGCTCCAGAAGCACTGTAAGTAAAAGCAGTGGCTGTGACACCTACTGTGTTAGTGGTAGCAAGTTTTTGTGCAGCATTCAAAATCATTGGACCTATTCCTTGTGCGGCTGTACAGACACTCGCATATGTTTGACCTTCATCATAGAAAAGCTCAGCTTGTGCACGAGCACCAGACATAGCAGCCTTAATAGCAGCATCAGAACCCTTTGTTCTAGCAGAGTTAAGTGAAGCCAAAACAACTGACGCCAAGATACCGATGATAGCTACAACCACCAACAATTCGATCAACGTAAAACCTTTCTTAAAATTCATTTTCATAATTTATTAAATTACTAAACTAATAATATTGATAATATTTCGACTTATTTATAATGCTAGCCTTTATTATATCACAATAACCAGGTCAGCAAGTGAGTTATCCACAGGAATAGCTTATTAGATACTAGGTATTAGCTTATAGCTTTCAAGAATTGAAGCTAACCCCTAAAAAGCTAATTAGCTACAAGCCATTAAGATATTCCCCCAGCCAGGTTATAGATCGGCACCAAAATCGAAACCAAGAGCAAACCGACACCAAATCCTAAAACCACAATCATGACCGGCTCGATGAGTCCGACGAGTGTGTCTACTGCGTCATCTACTTCTCTTTTATAAAAAGTAGTCATCGTATTCAAGATTACCCCCAGAGATCCCGTCTCTTCCCCCACCTTAATCATCTGAATCATAATAGATGGAATTTGTTGATTGTGTTTTTCAAAAGTAGTAGACAAAGCTAACCCAGATTTCACACCATCAACCACATCTAAAAGTATATCCCTATACACATAACTCCCGACAACTTCGGCAGTAATATCCAGAGCACGAATTATCTGCACGCCAGAAGTGAGCATGATATTTAAATTGTCTGCAATTCGAGAAAGGTAAAGTTGTTTGTATAAATTCCCTACGTATGGTATCGAAAGACGTGTTTTATCTAAGTATTTTTTACCTTGTTCTGTAATAGCAACCCTCCAAAGCGCAATGCAAGAAACAACAAAAAATATTAAAAGAAAAATACCATAATTTACAAACAAATCTGAAATTGCAATGACAATTTTTGTATACAGAGGCACGTCCTGACCAGATTCCAGAATAATTGCAGAAAGTTTTGGTATAACAATGACCATCATCAAAACCACCACTACTATAAAAGTAAAGACAACAAAGACCGGATAGATGAGTGCGTTTTTGGTTTTACTGGTTAGGGCGTATTGGCGATCTAGATAATCGGCTAGATTTAGAAAAATCTGGTCGAGCTTACCTGTTTCTTCTCCAACCTTGACCATATTTAAATAGAAACTTGAAAATACATCGGGGTGTCTAGATAGGGCACCTGATATAGGAACCCCGGATTTTAAATCGTCACAAATCTGATTTAATTTTACTCCCAATAATTTATTCTCAGTATTTTCGGAAAGCATCGTAAAAGCCTTGAGAGCTGAGACCTGCGCTGTAAACAAAGTAGATACTTGGCGTGACAAAATCACAACTTCTTTTGTAGAAACTTTGTCTAAAAACGACATCTGAAAGATTGATTTTTTTCCTGCCCCTTCTTCTTCGATAGATATAACCACGAGCCCCCGACGCTGAAGTCCGCTGATCGCCATGTCACGGTTTGGTGCATCGATTTCTCCATCTTTATTTACTCCTTGTCCGTCTACTGCTTTATATGTGAATAACATTCTTTTAAAGCTAGCTAGCTATTAGCTAATTAGCGAATTAGCTTGTAATTAAATCATCCTCTCCAGGCCTTTTGGGTTTAGAGAATATAGATGAGCACTCTCAATAGAGATTTCTCCAGCACGAACAAGTTCTACCAAAGAGTGATTCAAGTCCACCATCCCAGATTCTGAACCAGTTTCAATAATAACATCGATTTCATGAGTGCGCTTTTCGCGAATCAAATTTGCCACCGCATTGTTGTTTAAAAGTAGTTCGTAAGCTGGCACTAGCCCACCCGCCACTCGAGGTATAAGTCTCTGAGAAAAAATACCGAGCAAACTCGAAGAAAGCTGAGCTCGAATCTGATCTTGTTGATCCCCAGGGAATGAATCGATGATTCTGTCTATCGTCTGTGAAGCATTGTTGGTATGCAATGTTGAAAATACCAAGTGTCCGGTCTCGGCTGCAGTGACCGCAGTAGCGATGGTTTCTGGAGTGCGCATTTCTCCGATCATGATGACGTTTACGTCCTCTCGAAAGACAGATTTTAAAGCCGTATGAAAATCCTTGGTATCAATACCCACCTCTCTCTGGTTGATGATAGATTTATTAGCCACATAGATATGCTCTATCGGATCTTCTATGGTTAAAATATTTCGAGTTTGTTCATTGTTGATTAAATCAATCATCGAAGAAAGAGTAGTAGACTTGCCCTGACCAACCGGACCAACCACTAAAAAGAAACCTTGCTTCTTGCGAGACAATTCGGCCAAAATAGGCGGCAAACGAAGTTCGTTTAAAGTTTTTACTTTTTGAACAAGTCTCAAGGCTATATTGATAAGTCCTTTTTGGAAAAATGCATTTCCGCGCAGACGTGCTTCGCCACGAAAATTATAAGAAAAATCTACTTCCTGATTTTCCATAAATTTACTAACCTTTTCTGCTGAAATTAGTTCACCGAGGATACTCTTCATGTCGTCCTGGGTTAATATTGGATTTTTAACCAAAAAAACAAGTTCCCCTTCAACACGCACTGCTGGCACTCGGCCAACACCCAAATGCAAATCAGAACCGTTTTCACGAATTACAGTTAAAATTAATTCTTCGAGTTTGTTTTTATTATCCATATCTTTATTTTTTCATCATATTGGCTAATAAAACATCTTTGACTTGGGTTATGACTTCCATGGGTGTAGAACTAGCTTTGATGATATATCCGGCTACACCGAGCTTGCCACCACGGTCAATATCCGCCTGTTGATTTCGATTAGATAAAACCAATTTCAAAGAACTCGGTGCTAAATTTTCAATATTGATTTTTTCAAGCATTTCAAAACCGTCCATCTCTGGCATCATAATATCGGATAAAATAATCTCTGGATCAAGCCCCCCTTTTAATTTTTCTATAGCTTGTAAACCATTAGATGCGGTATGCACAGCAAAATTATTTTGACTAAATTTCAACGCATACATATCGAGCAAAAAATTGTCATCATCTACTATTAAAATTTTCTTTTTATCTCCTTCCATATTTATAATTTAATTATACTATTTTAATAATTTTTGTGCGACTTGATTATTCATTGTCATTGTTGAAACGATAAATTTCTCGGTAAGGAATGATACCTTGCATGGCTTTTAAAATCGCATCTTCCCGCATCATGAGCATACCTTTCTTGCGAGCTGCCTTGTAAATCTCAGCATTGGTTGGGCTTTTTAATATGGTGTTGATCATTTCTTGATCTACTTTAAACATTTCAAATATGGCAATACGTCCCTTGAGTCCAGACGGGCACTCTGGTGACGGCACAGCGTCATACACCTCATTTTTCTTTGGAACCTTGTCTAAAAATTCTTTTGGCAAATCTTTAAACTGTTCTTCGATTTGAATTCGCAAACTCTCATCAATTGGCACAACTTTTCTAGAAGCGGGATAAATCATTTGAGCCAAGCGCTGAGCAATAGATAGAATCAAAGTCGGTGCAATCAAATATGGGTCGACACCCATATCCACCAATCTCGGCACAGCACCGATAGCGTTGTTGGTGTGCAAGGTTGATAGCACCAAGTGTCCGGTCAGGGCCGCCTGGATGGCAAGCTGGGCTGTTTCTTTATCACGAATTTCTCCGACCATGATGATGTCTGGGTCTTGTCGCAAAATCGAACGGAGTCCAGTAGCAAAAGTGTAACCAATTTCTGGCACCACCTGAGATTGATTCACGTTTGGCATGTGATACTCGACTGGATCTTCGAGAGACACTATGTTGTTTTTTTCTTTATCTAATTCATTAACCATCGAATACAAGGTTGTAGATTTTCCAGAACCAGTCGGGCCAGTAACCAAGATGAGTCCGTATGGTCTTTCTAGTGCATCTTTGATCATTTTTAAATTAGTTTCAGATAAACCAATTTGAGACAAAGGCCTTACTCCTCTTTCTGAATCCAAGACTCGCAAAACAATTTTTTCACCATAATAAGCTGGCATAGTCGAAACACGAAAATCAACAATATGCCCATCAATATTGGCATTAAAAGATCCGTCTTGGGGTTTTCTCTTTTCATCCAGTCGCAATTTGGCCAGTATTTTTATACGAGCAACAACTCCACTATAAACATTGACCGGCAAAATAATACTAGTAAACAAGGAGCCGTCGACACGATAACGCACCTTCACTTTATCTTCCCCTCTTTCTATGTGAATATCAGAACAATTACCTTCGATAGCGTTACGCAAAATAACAGCTACAATTTTTATCACTGGCGCATCTTCGATAATCTTGGCTTCTTCGCCAGGTTTTATATTTTTTATTTCATTATTTAAATCTCCTTCGTTAAAATTCTTGGCGTCAACTGCATCGTCTTCGTCGAGCTGATCCAAGGCTTCACTAATCTGATTGCCGATACCTTTATAACTTTCAATAATACCTTCATAAATACTTTTAGAAATAAGAAAAATTTTAAACGGTATACCTAGATTGGATGATATGAATTGGAGAGCATCCATTGCTTGTGTGTTGTTGGGATCAATTACCCCCACGGCCAGAACTCCGTCCCTTAATTCCAAGGGAGCAAAACCATAATGAACAGCTGAGTCCTCAGAAATATATTTCAACACATCAAAAGACATGTCTTTGAGATTTATTTTTTTTATCGGTATTTGCAGATACTCACCTTTTGCTTCCAAAATTGTATCTTCAGGAATACCTATTTCCAACAACGCTTCATCGATACTTCCGTCAAATTTTTCTTTGGCACGAATTTTAATTTCGCCTATTTGGCTTTCTTGGATTACGCCTTTTTTACTTAATTCTTCTAAGAAACTCATTTGAAATTGTGTTACTGTGGATTAGTACTTACGCCACTCAAGGAATTTGTAGTCAGGTTTGATGCTGCCTCTGAGCCAAACGGGGCAAAAGGATTCGCCCTGCCTTCATTTCCATCGGCAGGTAGGGGTGTCGTAGCGTCAACCAATCCCAAAAATGCATTATCAGAAAAAATACTTACATCTAGTTTTGTATTCTTTACATTCAAAAGCAACGACAAAAATTTTTGAGCTAAAATAGTTTGTTGTGTATTAGCTGTATTTGTATCGACTGTGACCGGCCCAGCTCCTTTAGACACAGTAAGGTTGGCCGTAGGACCAGAATCCCTGAAGAAAAACACATAGATCCCCGTAAAGATCATAAGAATTCCTAAAAATATTATTGTGTTTCGTATGTTTGAAGACATTTTAATTTTTTAACCAATAAGTCTTAATTTTAAAGTTAAACCTATAAATCTCTTGTGGGGTTCCGCTAGTTGCTGGTCCTGAGGCTGAGGTAAACTGGACAGAAGAAATATCGATAATCCTCAGATTTTTTTCCAAATCTCTAACAAAATTTAAAAAATTATTATAATTCGTGGTTACAGAAAAACCTAGGTCCCAAGATCCATAATTTTCAATCTTGTTTTTACCTCGATCACTTCCACCACCAGTGATAACTGCAGCACCCTTGGTCTCACTATTTTTAGCGTCAGTCGGAGTTGCATTATACTGAACATCTTTTAAGGCCATACTATAAGGTCTGGCCTTATCTTCGATTTCTAAAATCAATCGAATATTGTCTACATTGTCTGGCACCATTCTGGTAATTTTTTCTTTATCCTTAACAGAGATAGCGTCATAGTCGGTGACCAATCGATCACGTTCGTTTTCAAGGGCCTTCGAATTACCCAAGGCTTCATTGTAAGTGACTTGTTCTGCTTTTAATTTTCCGATTTCTTGATATAACGGATTAGAAAACAAAAAAAGTATAGCGGCGCTGATACCTATTAACAATAATGATGTGATGTATCTAAACATGATAATAATTTAAGGATTAACAGCTTGTCTCGTTTCTAATGTATTTTTATAATTCACAAAACTCGGATCAACCAAAAACTCTAATTGAAAAGTAACATAACCCTTGTCATCAAGTTGCAAATTGGAAAAAACTGGGTCAGTAAAATTTTTATCTTTAGAAAACAAATCGGCTTGCATGGCTATCTGGCTATACCCTATCGCTATACCATTCATAGTCACTAAAACTTTTCCATTTGCTTCACCTGGCAAAGAATAAGTAAAAGAAGTGTAGCGAACAGTCTTTCTGGTAATCTTGCCCAGTTCTTCGAAAATTGGTGTTATTGCTATGTGGTTTGCTAAGATTTCTTTCGCTGCATTCAAACGACTATCTAGCGTCTGAATTGCTGCTATGGTGGATGGTTCAAAACGATTTTGAGCCAAAGTCAAACTATCTACCATTTCAGTAATATTTTTTGCTAAAACTTCCTTATATAAATACAAACCTCCCGTACCAACGATAACTGAAAATAGGATAAAAATAGAAACGATAGTACTGAAACTTACGGATTGCGGAGAAATAGATCGTTCTTTAACGATTGTTTTTTTGGGTATAAAAGATGTTTGAAAATTTTGCTCCATTATATTCTTCTATTATCTCATTTATTGTAATTTTCGCAATGCCAAACCGAGAGAAACTGCAAATTCTGGACCGATAGATTCAAGAACCTTACTCAAAAAAGAAGGTGCACCGACTTTATTAAACGGATGACCGATAATTATCTCAGCACGGAAATTGTTTAAAGCAATTTCAGGTAATCCTTTTAACAAGGCACCTCCACCAGTAAATATCACCTTACTGATAACTCGATTGTATTTTTTCTCGTAATCTAATAATACATTATTGGCCTCTGAAAAGATATAGTTAGTGTGGACTTTGATGATATCTACTAAATTTTTTTCTTCAGAATTATCCAAAAAGCCGTATTCTTTCTTTATTTTTTCGGCTTCAGCAAAAGGAATACCCAGGGATTGCGAAATTGAGAGTGAAATATCTGTTCCACCACGCTCAATAGAATGAAAACTTTTCAACATTCCGAATTCAACAATAGATAATTTGGTGCGTGACGCACCAAAGTCCATCAAAAGAACTGGGGAAAGCTCGTGCTCAAAATTTGAACGCACTGAGGAGAATATTTCTATTTCCAAAAATGAAGCGGAGAGGTTTGAAAGAGAAATAATCGAACGATATTTTGAAATTGCATCATTTTGAGTGGCAACAACCAAAACTTCAGTCTTTTCTTTTGGTATTTGCGAAATGGTGGTATTAGTATCTTCAGTTTTAGTGGTATTCATTTCTTCGAAAGATAATTCCTTTTTAGGAAATACAAAATAATCAAGAGAAACTTCGGCTATCGGCAAGGGAATATATTTACGAGCCTCAGTAGGCACGATAGAAGAAATTTCACTTTCTTTAATTTGCGCCGGCAGATCAATGACAAAAATCAAACTCTGTTGTACCGGAATCGCAAAAGCTGGCTCAGACGAAGAAGCCCCAGATTGTTTTAAGACCTCTTTCAAAGCCACAGCTATTTGCTCAACTGGTAAGTTTGTAATCTGCCCAGCGTCGAGACCAGCATACGGAGCAAGAGCGATAGAACCATAAGTTTCAAGTATTACCCTACCTCCCTTTTTTCTAATTTCAACAATTTTT
>JAGNZX010000022.1 GCA_017984185.1 Minisyncoccota bacterium
ATGAAAAAACCTTCGGTCTTTGTTCGAAAACAAATGAAAGATCACGGCACAAAGAAAATGGTAGAAGGGGGAAGTGTATTAAATAGAAATATTTTGTTAATCGAAGACTTGGTCACCACTGGCGGAAGTAGTCTGAGTGCAGTCGAAAATTTGCGGAAAGAAGGCGCCAAGGTAAATAATTGTTTGGTTATCGTTAGTTACAATTTTCCGAGCGCCAAAGAAGCTTTTAGTAAAGCTAAAGTAAAATTGCACACGATTACTTCGTTTCCAGTTATTTTAGGAGAAGCCAAGAAGCTTGGCATGATCAATGAGGCGATTTTGAAAAAAGTCGAAGCTTGGTTTAGTGAGCATACAAAATGATTATTGATAAATACAACCAAAGAGCTAGGGCAATAAATTCACTTTTGTGTGTCGGCCTGGATTCTGATTTTGAAAAATTGCCGGATAGGTTCAAGGCGATGGAGAATCCGCAATTTGAATTTAATAAATATATTATTTCTGAGACGCATGAGCTTGCCTCGGCTTTTAAATTAAATACTGCATTTTATGAAGCTCGGGGAGGTCAAGGGATACGAGAGCTCCAGATGACTATGGAGTATTTACAAAAAAATCATCCAAATATTTTTACAATTTGTGACGCCAAACGAGCCGACATTGGTAATACCAATAATGGATATGTGGCTTTTGTTTTCGATTGGCTAGGGTTTGATGCAGTTACCCTGCATCCATATTTGGGCGAAGAAGCACTAGCTCCGTTCCTAGATAGGAAAGATAAATGTTCAATCATTCTTTGCCGAACATCAAACATTGGTGCGAGTGAATTGCAAGATCTCGAAGTCGAGGGCAAGCCTATTTGGCAAATACTAGCAGAAAGAGTAGCAGAGGTTTGGAATAAAAATAATAATTGCATGTTAGTCGTCGGGGCGACGTATCCAATAGAGATGAAAAAAATTCGGGAAATTTCAAGAGAGATGACTTTTCTGGTTCCGGGTATCGGTGCACAAGGTGGAAGTGTGGAGGAAGTTGTGAAGGCAGGACTCAATAGTGAAGGTCTAGGACTCATCATAAATTCTTCCCGCGGAATAATTTTCTCTGAAAACCCAAAACTCGAAGCCCAAAAACTTTGTGAGGAAATCAGAAAATATAGTTAAAATAATTCGTACGCTCTTTTGATGATGCCGGGGATGGCTAGGGGATTTAAAAAAGCTACCGAGCCGATCGAGATATTGTCGGCGCCAGCTTCGAATAATTTTTCTACATCTTTTTTATAGAGCACTCCGCCACCGGCGTCGATATGTTTTTTAAAGCCTGCTTTACGTAATGCTTTGATTTGTTCAACGACGAGGGGGAGCAGTGGGGCACCAGAGAGTCCGCCTGGTTTATTTACATTTAAATTTCGCTTGAGGAGTGGGGAGCCGTTGGGAAATAGTTTTTTCCAGTTAATCTTGTCCGGCAAGTTACCAAAAAGCACAGTATTTGAAGTAGAAATAGCGTGGCAATTTTTATGTTCACCGATAGTTAGGATATTCGGTATTGGCATTTCAACACTGATCTTGAGGATTATAGCCATACCAGCCATAACTAGTGGCTCACATTTATCTAGGATTTTCAAAATTTCTTTGAGCTCCGGGCTATCGTGTTTAGTATTCGGGCAGGTGACATTTATCTGTAAACCGATTTTTGTATTATATTTAGGGTATTCTCGTAAAAGTATTTTAGTAAACTCTTCGAATTCTCTCAGTCTTTCCGGCTCAGTTTCAGCCACAGCCATAAAAGATAGTTGGAATGGTTTGGTTTTCTTTTTTAATTCTTCCGAAGACAATATCTCTTCTGCTCCAGGTCCGGACAAGCTCACTGCATTAAGCGCATACTTTTTAAAAAAATTTAAATAAACACTTTTCGGTATGAGCTCCACCGGCATTAAATTTTTCTTGAGTGGTAGGTTGCCGAGGCGAGGCAGGAGAGTGGTGGTCTTGGAAACGAGGGTGACTTGTTTAAAATTGATACCAATTAGCTTTAAAAGTTTGTGGTATGGCCAGCCCTGACCGTAAAAATTTAAAATTCCAGACATTCCCCAGACCGGTCCAAAATCTATGCCATTTATTTCTCTATTCATTAATATAAATATACCACACCCAAAGTCTTTTTTAGGGTTTGACATTCATTTATAATCTGCTATTATCTACCTAACTGCACTTTTGGCAGTTTTTGTTTTGCTTTTTTAAAGTTAATTATTATAAGGTTTGTTAATAACGTTAGTAGTCAAGCCAGAGTGGCTGGTTCATGAACACTCTGTTTTGGTTAGTAACTTAAAAATTATGGCAGAAGAATTTAAAAGAGATAAGCCTCACGTAAACGTGGGCACAATCGGTCACGTTGACCATGGAAAGACTACTTTAACAGCAGCAATCTTGCATGTTTTAAACCTAGCTGGTAAGACTGTTCGTCTTCGAGATGTTAGTCAAATCGACAACGCTCCCGAAGAAAAGGCTCGTGGAATCACTATCAACATCTCTCACAACGAGTATGCTACTGACGCTCGTCACTACGCACACATCGATGCTCCAGGACACGCTGACTACATCAAAAACATGATCACTGGTGCCGCTCAAATGGACGGTGCTATCTTGGTTGTTGCGGCTACTGACGGTGCGATGCCACAAACTCGTGAACACGTTTTGCTTGCAAAGCAAGTTGGTGTCCCTCGAATTATCGTTTTCCTAAACAAGTGCGACATGGTTGATGATAAAGATATGATCGACCTAGTCGAAGAAGAAATACGTGAGCTTTTGACCAAGCAAGGATTCGACGGCGCTGGTGCTCCAGTTATCCGTGGTTCTGCTTTGAAAGGATTAGAATCTAAGTCTGTTGATGATGAATGGGCAAAGAAAATTCTTGAACTTACAAACGCCCTAGATACTTACATTCCTGTGCCAGAACGAGACACAACCAAGCCTTTCCTTATGCCTGTAGAAGACATATTCTCAATCGAAGGCCGTGGTACAGTGGTTACTGGTAAGATCGAAAGAGGTGTGGTCAAGGTTGGTGAAGATATCGAAATTGTCGGTATCAAGCCTACTCAAAAGTCTACTGTTACTGGTATCGAAATGTTCAACAAGAACTTGCAAGAAGGTATGGCTGGCGACAATGCTGGTATCCTCCTACGAGGTCTTAAGAAAGAAGATATCACTCGTGGACAAGTTCTATGTAAGCCAGGAACAACTACTCCACATGATAACTTTACAGCTGAAATCTATGTTTTGAAGAAGGAAGAAGGCGGTCGCCACACTCCATTCTTTAAGGGTTACAAGCCTCAATTCTACATCCGTACAACAGATGTGACTGGAGATGTAACACTTGCTGAAGGTACAGAAATGGTTATGCCTGGAGATACTGTAAAAATCACTGTTAAATTGGTTACTCCTGTAGCTCTAGAAGAATCACAAAGATTTGCTATCCGTGAAGGAGGCAAGACTGTCGGAGCTGGAGTCGTAACAAAGATATTGGGATAAGAGTTTTGTAGAGTAAGATTTGTAAAAAGCACCTTTAAAATTATGTCAACAACAGAAACAAAAGTGAAGAAAACAAAAGCAGCTAAAACTTCCAAGAAAGAAAAGGGGGATGATAAAGTTGTGCTTCGTATTCGAGTCCGTGCTTACGAAAGCAAGGTCTTGGATGCTTCTGTAAAACAAATCATGGATACAGCAATGAGATACGATTCAAATATCGTCGGACCTGTTCCACTTCCTACAGAAATCAAAAAATATACAGTCAATCGTTCTCCGTTTATTTATAAAAATACTCGAGAACAGTTTGAAATCCGAGTTCACAAAAGATTAATCGATATCATCAATCCAAACGCAAAGACAGTGGAGTCTTTAACCAACCTATCTTTGCCTTCTGGTGTGGATATTGATGTGAAAATGCTATAAAAATATGAAATTCATTTTAGGCCGAAAAGAGAATATGACGGAATATTTTTCTGAAGAAGGAGATGTTATTCCTGTGACAGTAGTTTCTGCTGGTCCAGTTACCGTGACTCGAGTTTTCTCAAAAGAAGAAGACGGTTACAATTCTATACAAGTTGGCTTTGGCTCAACTAAAAAAGAAAGAATCAATAAAGCTCAATTGGGTTCAATGAAGGGAGAACTATTTCAAACTCTCAAAGAATTTCGATTAAAACCAACCGATGAAAGTGGTGCCAAGGCAGGTGACGTGATCGACGTTTCAGCTTTTGCTGTCGGAGACAAACTTCAGGTTACTAGTGTTTCCAAAGGTAAGGGTTTCCAAGGTGTGGTCAAGCGCCACGGTTTTGCTGGTGGCCCTCGAACTCACGGACAAAAACATTCTGAACGTGAACCAGGAAGTATCGGTGGAGGTTTGCGAACTCACGTGCCAAAGGGTATGCGCATGGCTGGACGCATGGGTTCAGATAGAATCACTCAGAAAAATCTTAAAGTGGTTTTTGTCGATAAGGAAAATAATTTGATGTTGATCAAGGGTGCGATTACAGGCCGACGTGGAAGTTTGGTAGAAATCATAAGCCGATAAAATTATGGAAGCAAAAATTTACAATCAAAAAGGAAAAGAGACTGGAACAATTGCTTTACCTGCGAAAGTTTTCGAAGTTAAGTGGCGTTCAGACTTGGTTCACCAAGTCGTCGAGGGTATGCGTTCCAACAAGCGTGCTGGAACAGCTGATACCAAGGGCCGAGGGGAAGTTCGTGGGGGAGGTAAAAAGCCATGGAAACAAAAGGGAACAGGACGAGCTCGTCACGGTTCTACTCGTTCACCAATCTGGGTTGGTGGAGGTGTGACTCATGGTCCACTTGCTGAGAAAAACTATAAGCGCAAAATTTCCAAGACTATGCGTGCTCAAGCCCTCTTTTCAGTATTGTCTCGAAAATTCAAGGATGGTGAAATTGTTTTTGTTGACTCACTTTCTACAGGAACTGTTAGCACCAAGGTGGGTGCGGAAGCAATTAAAAACATATCTAAGGCTGGAGGTTTTAAATTGCCAACCAAGAAGACTGCCAATGCAAAAATTTTGACAGCGTTGTTTGCTCGAGACTTAAATGCTGAAAAAAGTTTCCGAAACCTTCCTGTGCTCGATATGGTTTTCGTTAAAAATTTAAACCCACTAGATGTCCTAAACCACAAATATCTCTTGATTGAAAATCCGGCCGAGAGTGTGAAATTCTTAGAAGCTAGAGGGTAAAAAGTTACAAAGTATAAAGTTATGACAAACATTATTAAAAACCCAAGAGTTACCGAAAAAGCATCTTTTGCTCAAGAGCAAAGTGTTTATACTTTTGATGTTTCGGTTGGAGCAACCAAGTCTGAAATAGGTAAGGCAGTTTTTGCAATTTATAAAGTAAAACCAGTAAAAGTTAATGTATTGGCTGTTCCAAAAAAGAAAGTTACTTCTCGAGGCCAAGACGGTGTTCGAGGCGGGGGACGTAAAGCTTTGGTGTATTTAAAAAAGGGAGATAAGATAGAATTTATATAAATAATATGAAGACATACAAGCCGACAAGTAAATCCAGAAGACAAATGACCAACATCAACTATCGTGATGTTTTGTCAAAAACTTCACCTACCAAGTCTTTGATCCATGGCTTCAAGCGTTCTGTTGGACGAAATAGTCAAGGGCGTATCACTATGCGTCACAAAGGGGGAGGACACAAGCGCTTGTATCGCGATGTCGACTTTTTGTATGACAAAAAAGATATTCCAGCCATAATCAAGTCTGTAGAATACGATCCAAACCGTTCAGCTTTTATCGGTCTTGCTGTTTATAAAGACGGAGAAAAAAGATATGTGGTCCTACCTAAGACAGTAAAACCAGGGGACTCATTTATAGTTTCCGACAAAGCTGAATTAAATCCTGGAAATCGACTACCTTTGAAAAATATTCCAGTCGGAACTTTTGTTTATAATATTGAAATCAAACCTCAAGGTGGTGCCAAGATTGGCCGAAGTGCCGGTATCTTTGCTCAGGTTGTGGCAAATGCTGACGGATATACAAACATCAAAATGCCTTCAAGTGAAGTTCGCAAGGTAAATGAAAATAGTTGGGCTTCAGTTGGAACTGTTTCAAACGAAGAACACCACCTAGAAAACTATGGTAAAGCAGGACGTTCACGATGGAAGGGTATTCGCCCTACAGTCCGAGGTACTGCCATGAACCCAGTGGATCACCCATACGGTGGAGGTGAAGGCCGACAAGGCCGAGGAACCAAGCGCCCAAAGACTATGTGGGGTAAGGTGACTGGTGGACGAAAGACTCGAACTCCAAAGAAATATTCAAACGTGTTTATCGTTTCTCGCCGAAAGACTGGAAAGAATAAATAAAATAATTAAAAACAAAAAATCTCCGTAAGGAGATTTTTTGTTTACTTTAATTTTTTAGTATGCTATAAATTTTTTAACCTGTTCTTTACTTTGAAAGTTGGAGATCCCTCCGACTTGTACGGACAGGCTAAGGAGAGCAAATGCTGAACGCAAGTCGTTCTCGTAAGCGGGGTAACGGAACCAAGGGCGGTCGTCACCGCCCGAAGGTGTAGTCGTGTGGACCCCGTTGCCAGGGTGGAGGCCTTGGCCCGGAATGCCTACCCGTTGTGGATGGCAGCCTTGGCCTTCGGTACCGACAGGCCCTGCTTCACCTAAGAAGTAGGTCTGTCAGCGGGCTAGACTTTTAGCCCGCATCGAAATGTTCTGCGGGCGCCCGGAGCTTCAAGCTTCGGGCGCCCCAGAAATATTATTTGACGTTTTTTTGTTTAAGCTTTTTATTATAATGGTATTTTGGAATCTAGTTGACATTAACGTAAAATTTGCTATTATCAACCCAAGCTCGTTCAGAGCTTTTTTAATGCAATAAATCATGACCCGATCACTTAAAAAAGGAATAAATGTAGACGAAGGATTGCTCGCAAAAATTGCTGGCAAAAACCCTCTTTCTACTCCCGTCATCAAGACCTGGAAGCGTGCCTGTGTTATCTCTCCCGAGATGCTTGGTTTCGTTTTTGGTGTTCACAATGGAAAAACTCACGTAGAAGTATTGGTTACCGAAGATATGGTTGGTCACCGACTTGGCGAATTTTCTCCAACCAAGAAATTTACTAAACACGGCGGTAAGATGCAAAAAGAATTAGAAATGAAGAAGAAAGAAGCTGAAATTGCTCAGGCTAAAGGTGCGACCGAAGCTGCAGCTGGAGCCAAGGATGGAGCTAAGAAATAAAACTACGAGCTTAACGCCACATAAAATTATATGAAAGCTTTTTTAAAAAATTACAGACAATCACCACGAAAAGTTCGCCTAGTTGCAGGGCTTATTCGTCGCAAGAACGTAGCCCAAGCTATCGTAGCTCTCGAGCACTTACCAAAGCGTGCTTCTCTTCCGATCAAGAAGCTTTTATTTTCTGCAATTGCTAATGCTAAAGCTAAAGGTATCGATCAAGAAAATTTATATATCAAAGAAATCATGGTAGACAAAGGTATTACCATGAAGCGTATGATGCCAGCAGCTATGGGAACAGGGCACCGAATCAACAAACGAACCAGTCATATCGAATTAGTATTGGATGAAAAAGTAGTCGCAGTTAAAAAGTCGAAAGTTAAGAGTTCAAAAAAGCTAGCAACTAAAAGCTAAAACCTATAAACTAATTCATTAATATGTCAAAAATAGTTCACCCATACGCACATAGATTGATAATGCTTCGAGATTGGAAATCTCGCTGGTTTGCTGATCCTAAAAAATATGTCACTTATTTGAAGGGTGATGTCTTGGTACGCCAATGGTTGGAAAAGAAATTGCGTGGCATGTATGTTTCTACAATCGAAATCGAAAG
>JAGNZX010000023.1 GCA_017984185.1 Minisyncoccota bacterium
GTAAGTCATATGTAGAAAAAAGTTTTTTATGAAAATCTATCAATGATTCACCCCACACCGTCTTTACTTCTTCTATTTTTTTTCCGTTATACTTATTAAAATCCACTATCGTGACATTTTCTACTATGTTTTCCCCGTTTTTGTTTACACCATTTTGAATGTGCAATTGTCCAAGAGAATGTTTGTATTTATTATTAGAGGTGAATTTATCACCAAAATATTCAAAAAAAATCGGACACAACTTGTTCTCTTCAGCTAATGTGATAAATCTACGATTCTCATGATTAGGAGTTGCAAGCTGGCGAGCCATTATTGCACAATTTTTTTCTCTCAAAATTTCTGGAATACGACAATTCAATAATTCCTCAACTTTTGCAACAAGAACTGGATCTTTTCTTCTCTCGTCTAAAATTCGAATAGCTTCAGATAGGGGAGTATAAACAATTTGATTGAATATATTCCGGTCTGACATTATTAGATTATAATCCCCAATTTCAGTCATGTTTGTTTTTATATAATTGTTATTTAAAGTGTAATAAAAATTTAATTTCTATTTCGCTTCTGTCGGACAATTCAAGTTTTTTGAAATTTGGAAATTCTGGAATCATAAAAAATTCACAAGAAGATTCTTACTATACCATATTTTAATCATAAAAACAAGCATTAATTGTCGTAAAAGAATGTATACACACATGAATATATTACAAAACACCTATAAAAATAAGGCAATATTTAGCTTGACATTTTGGGTAAAATATGCTATCATATAAAGGTGTATTGGTTATTTTACAAATAAATAGGATTTTGTATTTGGACGAGGCAGATAGTGCTTATGTTATATAAACATTGCCCGCCTCGCCCAAAAAAGTTCGTCTCCCTGTCTCCTCCCGAGGCAAGGGAGACAAACCAACCACCGGTGGCCATTTGAAAGTGGTCACCAAACAAGGAGTAAACCATGAAGCGTATTTTCGTTCTCGTCGTTCTCTGGATGCTGGCGTCGTTCGCTAGCGCTCAGACGATCAAGCCCCGGCGCCCCGGCGCCCCGGCCAAGCCGGCCGTCACGGCACCCGCCGCGACCCCGCCCGCGACCGCAACTCCGCCTCCGTCGGCTTCGCCGTCCGCCTCGCCCACCCCGCCGGCACCCGCCGACGAGAGTGAGGCCACCCCGCCAGTAACACTGGAGAGTATCCAGGCGTCTATCGAAGAAGTCGGTGGACAGTTGTTCAACACCAGCGTGCTGCAAAGCAAGCTGGCGACAACGAAAGCCAGGCTCGGGCAGGCTGAGGACGCTCACAACAAAACGAGAGCCGAGCTCGGGGCAACGAAAGCCGAGCTCGAAAATAACAAGGAATGGTACTGGCGGTATAAGATCGCCATGACCGCCTCTTGGCTCGTGACGCTCTTTACCATCGCGTACGTCATGCGGAAGAGACGGAAAGTCGTTCCCGTCTTCATCCTGTTGGCACTCGGGTTCTCATCGACCCAGGCACAGGCTGCGACGACGACTCCGACCTGTTCGATCCGCGCCATCAGTGATGGTGGCGTGGTTGTGAAAGAGCAGGAAGCGGCGCCGATTTCGATCAGCGTCCGCAACTGCGGAGAAGTGAAGGGTATCGTGGTGGACGAAAACACCACGGTCGTCGTCAAGAAGTCGACAGCGACCCGTATCACTGCCGAAGTGGTGGCTGGTGCTGATGCTGTCGTTGGTCCGACGGGCTTCAAGCTCGTCCTTGCTGATGACTCGGAGATTGAGTCTCCGGACTCGGTTTATCTGCTCGTGCTCGATCCCGCCACTGCTCAAGTCCGCAAGGACATGAAGCAGGAGATCAATGCCAACTCGAAAGAAGTGGCAACGATCAAGGGTGAGATGCAGGAGACTGCGTCGAGCTTGAACAAGAAGATCGACGCAGTCGCCATGGCGGCGATGACCACCGACAAGGTCGCCGCGTTGCTCGAGGATCGGCTCCGGCCGATTCAAGAGAGGCTTGCCTCCCTCGAAAAAATCGACGCGGCTCACAATAGCCAAATCGAAGAACTCGCGGGCAACCTTGACGAGACCATGGGGGCAACCCTGGGTCTCGCCGAGGGCCAGGCTCGCCTGGCAAAGAAGAAGACGGGCGGTTTCTTTGGCATCGCCAAGTCTCCGACGGACAGTGCGGTCGGCGACTTCGCTGAACGCATCGCCGCGAAGCTGGAAGCCGTGAGGGCAAAGATCGCCCTCGCGCGCCAGAAAGCTCGCGGCGGACAGTAGATCGTAACAGGCTGATATCCTGATCACTATCACTGGGCCGGCGTCTCGTAACAACGAGATGCCGGCCCTTTTAAATTCCAAAAAGAAAATTTAAATTAATAAAAAATATTTATGTTATATTAGCTAAGTGACTCAAGACACCAAACATTTATCGGGCCTAAACACTGAACAAAAAGAAGCTGCCATGCACACTGATGGTCCGCTTTTGATTGTGGCTGGAGCTGGTGCCGGGAAAACCAAAACCATCACTCATCGAATTGTGAATTTAATAAAAAAAGGAATTGCTCCAAACAAAATCTTGGCAGTAACTTTTACCAACAAAGCGGCCAAAGAAATGCGAGAGCGTATCATCGGCGAGATAGAGAAAAACTTTCCCAGTAGCGCTTTTGAGAATGAAATTCCTTTTGTCTCGACTTTTCACTCGCTCGGAGTATATATAATCAAAGAAAATGCTCGACTATTGGGGTTGACCAGGTATTTTAATATTTTAGACGAAGGTGACGCGGTCAGTATGATCAAAGACATTTTAAAAGATTTGGGTATTGATCCAAAACAATATGAACCAAAAAAAATAAAAGGAATTATCTCTCGAGAAAAAGGAAAATTTACTCAAATTGCCGAATATGCCGAGAGGGAGAGCGCCAGCACTATGGGGAAAATCGTGGCTCAAGTCTGGGTTTTATATGAAAAACAAAAAATGAAAGAAAATTCTTTAGATTTTGATGATCTACTTTTAAAAGCCGCCAAACTTTTAAAAGAAAACACCGAAATCCGAAAAATTTATCAAGAAAAATGGGAATATATACATATAGATGAGTATCAGGACACAAATGAAGTGCAATACCTGATGTCTCGATTGCTCGCTGAAAAAAATAAAAATATTTGTGTGGTGGGTGATGCCGACCAAAATATATATTCATGGCGAGGAGCAAATTTGAAAAACATTTTAAATTTTGAAAAAGATTATGCTGGGACAAAGATTATCGTTCTCGAAGAAAATTATCGATCCACAAAAAATATTTTGGAAGCAGCCAACGAAGTAATAAAGAAAAATAAATACCGCCCTGACAAAAATCTCTTTACCAAAAATATGATTGGAGAAAAAATCGGCTTGTATGAATCTCTCGATGAAACCGACGAAGCTGATTTTGTGGCCACAAAGATTTTGGAAATTCAAGACGAAACCGGCAAGGCTTTTTCGAACGGTCTGGTTGAGCGTATGGCGCGACCCGAGGACCTGAGAAAAAACCTTGCCGGTGAAGTCAGCGAAGATGTGAATACTTCCAGCTTCGCTTTGTCCCAAATCGCCGTATTGTATAGGGCAAATTTTCAATCTCGGGTGCTCGAAGAAGCTATGCTCCGATACAATGTGCCATATCAAGTCCTCGGGGTTAAATTTTTTGAACGTAAAGAAATCAAAGACACTTTGGCATATTTGCGGGCAGCCTTAAACCGAGACAATTTGGCAGACATAAAAAGAATTATAAATTTTCCGGCTCGGGGCATCGGCAAAGTCACCCTGGCTAAAATTTTTGCTCATGAAGAATTGCCAATAAAAATCCAAATAAAAATAAATATTTTTTATGAAACCCTGGACGCTATAAAAGAAAAAATCCACACCGACAAAGTCAGCCAAGTGATAAAATATGTAGTCAAAAGATCTGGTATCGAACAAGAATTATCTTCGGGTAGCGAAGAAGATATGGAGAGACTAGAAAACATAAAAGAATTGGCGACACTCGCTCTAAAGTATGACAATCTAGCAGACGGGAGGGGGGTGGAAAAACTTTTAGAAGATGCCTCATTGGCTTCCGATCAAGATTCGTTAATAATCAACGAAGAAAAAAAACAAGCACCAAACGCAGTAAAATTGATGACTGTGCATGCTGCCAAAGGACTCGAATTTAAATATGTATTTATTGTCGGATTAGAAAACGGACTCTTTCCACACGAACGAAGAAATGAAACTTCTACAAATGAAGATAGCGAAGAAGAACGCCGGTTGTTTTATGTGGCTTTGACTCGTGCTGAACACAAAGTCTATTTATCTTTTGCAAATTTCCGCACAATTTTCGGTTCACGCCAAATAAACACTCCGTCAGAATTTATCAGCGATATTCCAGCCGACTTGATAGAAAAAGAAGGGGAGAAGGGTGGGATTAAAACAATTTATATATAAACAAATGCACAAAGCTAAAAAATCATTAGGGCAAAACTTTTTAAAATCCGCTCTGGCTTTACACAAAATTGTAGAAGCGGGCGAACTCACCACAGGTGACACCGTGCTCGAAATCGGACCCGGCAAGGGCGCACTGACGGAACAGCTTTTAGCTAATAGCTTGCAGGTGATATCTATAGAAAAGGATCGCGAACTTGTAGAATTTTTACAAAACAAGTTTGCAAATGAAATTAAAAACAAAAAGCTAATTTTGATAGAGGGTGATTGCTTAACTTTAGACCCTAAAAGCTACCAGCTACAAGCTAACACCTACAAGCTCATCGCCAATATCCCTTACAATATAACTGGGGCTATTTTAAAAAAATTTTTGACTGAAAAAAATCAACCAGAACGGATGGTGCTCATGATTCAGCATGAAGTGGCCAAGAGAATCGTAGCAGGAGACCACAAAGAGAGTATCCTATCGATATCAGTCAAGGCTTACGGAGAACCAAAAATGATTATGAAGGTGCCAGCTCGATATTTTTCGCCAGCACCAAAAGTAGACTCGGCAGTGATAGCTATCAAAAATATCTCTCGGAAAAACTTTGAAAATATGGAAATAGAAAACAATTTTTGGGAAATTGTGAAAACTGGCTTTGCGCACAAGAGAAAACAGCTCGCCGGCAACCTGAAAGGAGTGGTAAAAGATGAAATTTTGAAAAGTTTTGATAAAAAAAGAGCCGAAGATTTATCCCTGGATGACTGGCTACGCATTTCCAGTCTTTAGGCACTACTTTGTATTTAAATTTGTGATACAATTAATAGGCTATTAAATTATTTTGGTTAAAACACAAGAGAGCAATCTCGATCGTATCTGCGGTTGTTTTTCTCGTTGTGCTTTTTTTATCAAAGAAAGGAATAATCTTTAAAACAGAAGAGGTGAGCAACCAAATCACAAACCAGACTGATGGTTTGGTATACACAAATGAATCTGTGGGTGAATTGATAAACAAAGATACAGACAAGGACGGAGTTTTTGATTGGGAAGAGAGCTTGTGGGGGACTGATCCGAGCAAAAAAGACACGGATGGAGATGGAGTTTTAGACAACACAGAAATAGCTCAACTCAAAACAGACACAGAGACCGGCGATACCACCAATACAACAAAAGATACTCCTCAAACAGAAACGGAGAAATTTTCTGATGAATTTCTGACCACGGTGGCGGCTCTAAACCAAAGTGGCTCTTTGGATGCCGATACAGCTGAGAAAATCGGTGCTTCTTTGGCAGAAAACATACAAAAACCTACCCAAAACAAGATATACAAATTATCAGATTTGAAGATAATCAACAATAATTCTAAGGAAATAATAAAAAAATACAAGGAAACTCGAGATGGTATATATAAAAAATATTACTCAGACCAGACGGCCCTCAGCGTATTGCAAGAATTCATAAATGATGAGGAAAATGCTGCTATTTTGTTAAAATTTGATGCTGTAGCCAATCAACACAAGAAAATCATCGCCGAATTAGTAAAAATGCAAACACCCCAATCTCTGGCTGCCACACACCTGGCACTTATAAATGTCTCTCAGGGTATGCTTGAAAATGTAATTGATTTTAAAACCATGGAGACTGACCCCATAAAAGCTATGGGCGCTATCACTCAGTATGAACAAAATTTTTCTACTTTACTGGAATTGGTGGACCAACTCACCGAAATCATCAACACAGGATTGAACAATTAATACATAAGTTATATAATAAATAGATAAAATGGGAAAAATTTTAGCAAAATATAAAATAATACCGCAATTAATTGTTTCCCTGTTAATTATAACTACACTGACTCCTTCGTTAGTAGTCTTCACCATACCCAAAAGAGTTGAAGCTGCGATTACAAGCGTTCCATTTCTTGGAGATGCCGCCATGATGATTGTGCTCGGAACTATTGCTACAAATACTTTTGATACAGCTGTAAATACTACTGCTACAGCCATATCGACTGGTTCAACTGCGGTTCATGGTTGGAGAGATTTAGCGTTAAAAATTTTAAAAGAAGCCTTGATTAGGACGGCTAGAATATTAATTAACAAAATCACTCAAAATACTATAAATTGGATAAACGTTGGCTATCATGGAAACCCTTTTTATATTGAAAATGCTGAATCTTTCTTTAAAGACATAATTAAATTTGAAATACGAAACTTTGTGGACGTGTATGCTTACAATAAATTGAAATATCCTTTTGGTAAACAATTTGCTTTAAACGTCATAGATTCATATCAAAAGAAAACTGAAGAAAACGTCGCCTACACGTTGAGCAGTATTAGCAATGATCAAGCTTTTATGGATAGTTATCGAAACGACTTCAGTGTGGGTGGCTGGAACGGTTTTTTGATCAATACCCAATATCCGCAAAACAATTATATCGGTTTCAATATGATGGCCAGTGAAGAATTGGCGCGAAGACTCGATGGCACGGTGCAAAATAAAGCCCAACAAATCCAAGATACTTTGCAAAAAAGCCAAGGCTTTCTTTCACCAAAGCTTTGCATGGACACAAAAAAGGATGCTAGTGGTAAAGACGTCCCGACAGGATACAACAATGCCAAAAACGAATTTCAGCAACCAAACTGGACTAGTTCAAAAGAATATAAAGCATTTGATGAGGCACACCCTGACAAGTGTGATAGTGGAAATGTCGCCGCAGATGCTATTTGTGACAAAAAATGGAATGACGATCACGATGCTGCCCAAGCCGCCTGGTCAGTAACAAATACCTGTAAAAACCTAGCCGTCACCACGCCTGGTGGAGTTGTGGGTAATCAAATAAAAACAGCATTGGAGTCAAAATTTCACCAAGCCGAATTGGCAGCAGCACTTGGGAACTCTTTTGCATCAGTATTTGATGCTCTACTAAATAGCTTGATGAAAAAAACAGGTAACGGATTAAAAGGATTATTAAACAGAAAAACAGAAGATGTAGCTAATGCATTAGTTCCTCCTGGGTATCCTTCTGGTGGTGGTGCGCCTGTAGACCCAGGCAGGAGTGATACATGTACTGGAGATAACAAAAATTGCACCTGTGTAAAAGGAAACACTGCTTACAGCGCTTACGAAGCCGGAGTAAAGAATGCAGAAGATAAAGTTTATCCAAACGGTCTACCGGCAGGAGTCGGTGCTAGACAGGCTCAGACCGCTGTATGTGGAGCATATACAGGGCCTGGCACTTGCACACCAGCATCCCAAGAAGATGAATTAATAATCAAGGGTTTACCAGCAGAATATTTGCCAAATGTGTCTGTCTCGATAGATTTCTTGATTGGTGGAAACCCTTATAC
>JAGNZX010000024.1 GCA_017984185.1 Minisyncoccota bacterium
GTATCCATAGTGTTTACATACTCGCCCACAAAACGCCTCTCGGTGCCTTTGTCGATGATAACTCTTTTTTCTTCTTCAGTTAGCTCGTTCATTTACTTCAATAAAAATCTTAGACTAGAGACCACTCGGATTTTTTTGTATTCAGGAGAACCAGGATCTTTTTCTGTCACATCAAATACTCCTTGATTACCTCGAGACACCGCCCCAAGTGTTGATCCAGACTCATCTGCGAATTGTTTAGCGGAAGCACGAGCATTTTTTATAGCCTCAGCCAACATCTCTGGTTTTACACTATTAATATCTGAAAATTGAAATTCAATATAATTTTGATTGAGAGTAACTCCTTGTTTTACTAAAAGCAAAGTATCTTGTGAAGCAGATTTTACATTGTCCACTTTTTTAGTATAGACAGACAATTGGGTTGTCGAATTGTATCTAAACAACGAATCTTTGTAAGTGTCTTGATAAATACTCACGGGTGCTACGTTTACTTCAGAATCCTCAAAACCCTTGGTCTTCAAGAAAGATTTGATCGCCAAAGTGTTCTTGTCGATATCAGCATACAATGAATCCACATTGTTCGACTTTACATCAAAACTCATAGACCAGATGGCTACGTCGGCCTTGACTATCTTTTCAGACAAACCTTTTACCTCGACATATTTACCTTGGTCAGAAAAATTTTGCGCTGAAAAAAAGAAAATCAGCGAAAAGACGACTACGGCTACACCCACGATCCAAGCACTATAATTTTTTATATTTTCCATACAAGTATTGTATCATTTTTATTGATTCTAAACAAACAAGAAATACCTATGTTGTGCAATTAGAAATTATACTTTAAAATATAGTAATATCAGTTGATTTAGATTTGTTGACTTTTAACTGAAAATGGTGTATAATTATATAACAAAATGAAATATTTAGAGAAATTAATACATACTATAATTCCCCACCCGAAAAATAAAAATATCCCTCACTTGTTGCAAGCTGAATTTATCGGACTGCTCTCCTGTTTGGTAGTTTTACTTTTTTTTATAAATCAAAATAATTTATCTCTAATTAGACAGTTAAATTTAACTGGAGCGATATACCCAGCAGTACTCACTGACATGACCAACCAAGATCGCACAGAAGAAGGAGTTCAAAAACTTGCTTGGAGTCCCACCCTAGAAAATGCAGCTCGCATGAAAGCAAGTGATATGTTGCAAAATGGTTATTTTGCCCACACTAGTCCGGCTGGCAAGACACCCTGGCATTGGTTAGAAGAAGCTAAATACAATTTTGTTTACGCGGGTGAAAATTTAGCCATAGATTTTAGCGAATCCGCGGATGTCGAGCAAGCTTGGCTAAATTCCCCCACTCACCGAGCCAATGTTTTAAACACAAATTACACAGAAATTGGCATAATGGCATTGGATGGAATTTACCAAGGACGAAATACTACTTTCGTGGTGGAATTTTTTGGAAAACCCATCGCTGCAAAAACAGCTCAAGCCAAAACAACACAAGAAAAAAATCCGATCGCGCCAAAAACTACCAAAATTTCTAACCCTGAAGTAGCTGGCGCATCTATCCAAACAACCAACAAACCCCAAACTCCCATAAAGGTTCTCCAAGAAGCCGACAAAACTACAGAAAAATTTATAGCGATACAAAACCTAGAGGCCACAGAGCCTGTAATCGTTGATTCAAATACATATCAGTCAAAATTATCTACTTGGTATCAACGCTTAGCAGTAAGCCCCACAAATACAATCAGAGCTATTTATGCACTAATAGTGTTAATAGTGGGTATGTCTATGGTCCTAGTTCTAACCAAAGAATACCAAAAACACCACACCAAGCATTTGATTATGGGAACACTACTTATAGTTTTGACTGGAGTATTTTTATATTCTCTTCATTCACCAAATATCACAATGGCTTTTTTCTTAAATTAATTTTGATCTGTTTCCAATATAGCTTGATAGTAATCTAAATAATCTGATACAGTTTTGTCTCCAGAAAATCCTGACGAGGCGCGAACTTTAGCATTTTCTCCTAATTTTTTTACCAATTCTCCGTCTTTTGAAAGCTCTAAAAGTTTCTTGGCAAAACCATCCACTGAGCCTACATCAAACAAAAATCCAGTCTGACCATCCTGCATGAATTCAGATATTCCTCCAGCGTTGGTGGCTAATACTGGTTTACCGTATGACATAGTCTCCAAGATACCCATACCGAAAGATTCTTCTCCCGAAGTATAAAGTCCAACATCAGCCACATTGATATAATTTTCAACATCAATCACATTTTTTTGAATAATTATTTTATCTTCAATACCCAATTTTTGAGCAAGTGGCACATAAGGCGCAAAATCTCCACCAGCTAAAATCAATAGTTTGATATGTTTCTCGCCTTTTAATTGGGCAACAACTTGCAACAAATCCGGAATCCTTTTTACTTCTCGCAAGTTTGAAAGGTGTATTACTACAAAATCCTTGGGTGCAATACCGAGGCTTTTCCTAACCTCATCTACATTTTTAGTTATTTTTTTAGGATTATAAAAATTGTGAATTACTTGTATTTCTTTTTTTGTTTCGAGAACTTTTAGGGTATCTTGTTTCAAGCTCTCTGAAACAGCCGTCACCCCGCAAGAATCTTCAATAGAATATTTTATTACAGGCATCAAGTTTTTATCACGAGCGAGCAGAGTAATATCAGTGCCGTGTAGAGTCGTGACCACACTTGGAAAGTGCAATTTTTGAGCCTTAGCAATGTTTTTGGCTAAAAGTGCCGCAGTGGCATGAGGTACCGCATAGTGCACATGCATTATGTCTAGTTTATGTTTTGCACCCACCTCCACCATTTTTACAGCCAGTGGTAAGGTATAATCTGGGTATTTAAATAAAGCATAGCCATTGAGCTCTACTTGGTGGAAAAATATATTTGGTAAAGATTTATCTAAAAGAAAAGGTTCTTCATAACTGATAAAGTGCACATCGTGGCCAAGGCGAGCCAGTTCACTACCGAGCCCTGTAGCCACGATACCACTCCCGCCGACCGACGGATAACACACAATACCGATTTTCAATTTTTTTATTTTCACCATAAAATTTTATTTATAGTGTCGTCCGGAAACATCGAGCGTAGCGATACTATCGAGCACAATCGGATCATTGACCCAGAGCGGGATCGCGTATTCAGTACCAATCAGGGTCCCAAAAGCTCGAGCTTTATTGCTAACCAAATTAATATATCCCTTGGTTTGCATTTGGCTTTTGTGCATATGCATAGCACGGGCCCAAGCCTCGTATTCACCTGAAACATCGACAATAATGTCTGGATTTTTATCGAGCTCAGCACTAGAAGGATAATAATACAAGGCATCAATAGCGTGAATTTTTTGTTTCTTGAGTTCTTTGAGTCCGCCATAACGAGCAAGCCTAGTCGCCGAACGAGTCATGTGCGAGACTGCAAAATGGTCTGGGTGTTGATTTTCAGAAAGTGATTGAGCCAGCACGATATTTGGTTTATAAGTACGGATTATTTCCGCCAATTTGATTGTATTTTTTGGGTTATTTTCAATATGACAATCCCCGCCCAAATTTATAAACTCTACTTCCGCACCCATGGCCTTGGCTGAATCCATGGCTTCTTTTTTTCGTCCGGCTGGAGTCCCGCTTGTGCCCGCCTCACCGAGCGAACAGACGACGATCTTGACCTGGTGGCCAGCTTTTACCTCTTTGATAATCAACCCTCCGCAACCAAACTCGGCATCGTCTGGATGTGCACCAAATATAAGTATTTTTTTATTCATTTTATTACTATACAACATTTTTAAATTATTTTCCTAGTGGAATGTAAGCATGGTCGGACTCGTCGATTTCTTCTCTGTTTACAAAAACTACTTCGGGAAAATCTGCCTTATTTAGATACTCGGCCTCGCTGGCTCCAGCGATATAGTGGGTGCAGTGTATAACTGATTGCATATTAGCAAACCTGTGCTCACGGTTTGGATTCTTTTGCCATTTTTCTATTTTTGCTGGTACTGGAATATCCAGATATTTTCCACCACCTTCGTGTAAACGCAATTTCTCCAACCCACCCTCACGATACATTTCCGCACGGACAATTTCACCTTCATATACTACATCAGCAAAATATTCCGGGAGTTCGCTCGAAATATTTCTAAAATCTTTATCTCCCGAACGCACAACCTCGACACCATCAAGCAGGCCAAGTTTTTTATACATTTCCAAACAAAAATCAGCTACAGTGTCTGCCCTCACACTCGCAAAAATATCCACCAAAGATTTTTCCATAAATCTAGGTAAACGCCTGATGGTTTCCTCTTGCCAGCCTTTGGTAATTTTTTTATAGCAAAGTGGAGAATATTTTTTTTGTATTTTATTTTCTACTAAAAAATTAATTCTGGCTTCTTCCTTTGTTTTTAAATCGGTCATCACAGTAATGGTCTCTCGATAATCGGCATCTGAATCATGATAAAAAAATACAATTTTCCCGCCAATTTTTTTCTGCAGTTCTCGAGCAGTTTTTATTTTGGCATACACATAACGCTTGGGGAAAAAACCACTTGGTTGCTGACCAAAACATATTACAGGCTCGCTTTTTTCTTGGTTCATAAATTAAGCTCTTTCTCCTATTTGTTGTCTCCACATAGCTGCATACAAACCTTGTTTAGCTAAAAGTTCAGCATGAGACCCAGACTCACTCAATACTCCTTTTTCAAGAACATAAATGGTGTCAGCGTGCATGATCGTCGAGAGTCTATGCGCTATTAAAATAGTAATGTGGGCATTATTTTTTGAAATATCTTTAATAGTTTTTCCTATTTCTTCTTCAGTCAAAGAATCCAAGGCTGATGTCGCTTCATCAAAAATTAAAATATTTGGCTTACGTAAAAGAGCGCGGGCAATCGAGAGACGTTGTTTTTCTCCTCCAGAAACCTTGACGCCACCTTCTCCGATTAAAGTATTTAGACCTCCACCGCCACGTTCTAGTAAATTCTGACACTGAGCTTTATTTAAGGCTTCGAGACACTCTGTGTCAGTTGCTTCTGGTTTAACAAAAAGCAGATTTTCTCGTATTGTTCCAGCAAAAAGTTGTGTATCTTGTGTGACAAAACCTATCTGTCCTCGTAACTCATTTTTATTAATATCTTGGAAAGGCACTCCATTAAAATATATTTCTCCAGCAGTTGGCATATACAGTCCGACCAAAAGTTTCACCAATGAAGTTTTGCCCGAACCCGAAGGACCGACAAAAGCAATCGTGCCTCCACGCGTTACCTCACAAGATATATTTGATAAAGCATTGTTGTCGCTAGATTTATATTTAAAAGAAACATTTTTAAAAGCCAATTTTTCTACCATGCCAATATTTTTTGGATTCTCAGCGAACTTTTCTTTGGGCATAGACATTAATTTTTCAAAATTAATGAGTGAAGCCTCAGCTTCGCGATAAGTTCCGATCACATTCCCAATCTCTTGCAGTGGTCCAAATACAAAAAATGAATATACAAACAATGAGAAAAATTCACCGAAAGTAATCGTTTTACTAAAAATCAAATACAACATAAAGAACAAAATACCCGTTCGGACCAAGTTGATGACTGTGCCTTGAACAAAAGCCAATGATCGCAAATAACGAAGTTTTTTCAATTCGAGTTGTAATATTTTTTCAGTTGTATGGTTTAAGCGTTCAATTTCTTGCCCAGCCAGCCCGAGACTTTTTACAAGCTCGATATTACGCAAAGATTCTGTGGTTGAACCAGCGAGCGCTGTGGTCTCTGCTACAATAAGAGTTTGGATATTTTTAATTTTCTTTGATAAGAGCATGCTCATACCAGCAATAATTGGAATAGTCGAGAAAAAAGCTACGGCAATCCCCCAATATATACTGGTCGCATAAATAGCCACAAATAGAAATCCGATAAAAGAAACAAAAAGCACATTCACTGTGGCTGAAATTAATTTTTCGGTATCTTGGCGGACTTTTTGCAATTTCCCCAAAGTCTCTCCACTTCGTTCATCCTCAAAGACGCTATATGGTAATGCTAGGGAGTGTGCAATACCGTCTCGATACAAATCTGCCCCGACACGCTGACTAATTCCATTTAAAAAATAATCTTGAAAATTCTTGGCTACTCTTGAGATAAAAGCCACGCCCACAATAGTCAAAAGCAATAAACCGACACCATTAAAAAATTGGGCTGAAGTATATAAATCAGGTTTGGTCGCATACTCATCTATAACGTGTCTGAAAATATACGGATCAAGCAAAGAGAACACTTGATTGATTGTGGCTAAAAAAAGTGTCAAAACACAAAGACCCCAATATTTTTTTAAATAATGATAGAAAGTTTTCATGAAAAAAATTTTTAGACCAAAATCTATTTAGACTTGCGACGAGTTGCCTTTTTAGCCAACATCGCATGTTTGACCGCTAAACGCTTTTTGGTCTTGTGAGAGCGTCGAGACTTACCTCTTTGACTCAATGTTGTTCCTCTTTTTGCCATATATTTATATTATACTTTATATTATCTAATAAATCAATTTGCTTTCAACCATTCGATCATCTTTTTAAAAGTGGTCACTCCGGCTTCTCCATCTGCGGTCAGGCCTACTTTCTTTTGAAAATCTGAGACCAATTTGACTGTGGTCGCCCCGTAATCATTATCTATTTTAGTTGTTGTATTGTTGTAAATATTTAAAAACTTTTGAATAGTCCCGACACGAGTGCCACTGGATTTTAATTTCATAGAGACGTTATCGTCGACTAGTTTTTGTAATTCATTTATCAAAGCCTGATTTTTGTTGGCTATAGTGGCAGTAGTGGTTGGTTTTGGAGTGGTTGTGGCTACTGTTACTGGTTTGGGTTCTGGATTTGTAGCTTCTGTGTTTTTATTTGATTCAAATTTTGACAATTTATCATTTAAAAGTGAAATTTGAGTCTGTAATTCTCCATTTTCTTTTTGTAATTGAGAAAGTTGTGAATTTGCCTTGTGGTCAGCACCTGATTCAATAGTCTTTACAGACCAATACCAAGCGAGCCCAACCAAAGACAAGACTACAATTGAAAATAAACCAAATTTTAATTTATCCATACTTACTATTTTATCAAACAAACTAGAAATAAGAAAGTGTTTTTAGCACTGAATTTATTTAATACAAATAGAAGAGCCCCGCCGTGACGAGCGCGGGGCTCTTCTACAGCGGGGCTCAGATCTTCGGAGGCAGTACGTCTACCGGTTCGGTGGCGAACCACCAATAACTACCGTGCCACTCCTTTGAGTCATTCAGCCCCATGACTCTTGCAACCTTGCCGTCTTCCTGATGAAACGCTGCGAACCAGGAATCTCCTACTTCGGAGTAAAACGTCAGGTGCGGGTGTTCGTGAGCAAACTCAGGATGTTGCTCATTGAGCTGGATCAGGGTCCAAAGCCCCGCGAAACGAAGGCCGAGCGGACTGATGATGGCCTGGACTTGATCCACCTTCAAGATGCCCTGCAGGCGAACAAATACTACAAGCTGAACTCCTACACGCCGGATGATCAGCATGTCTTCTTTGTTCGGAACAGCCAGACTCTGGTAGAAGTCTTCAGCTATCCCAAACT
>JAGNZX010000025.1 GCA_017984185.1 Minisyncoccota bacterium
TAAATATACAGCACTAAATCTAGGTCTTGCTAATCTGGAGACCGATTATTTTGGTTGTCTCGATGCAGATTCGTTTGTAGATCCGAGGCCTTGGTGCGCATTATGAGTTATTACGAAAAAGATAAAGAGGTAATGGCTGTGACTCCTTCAGTGACAGTATATAATCCCAAAACCTTTATTCAGACCGCCCAAAAAGCTGAATACAATATGGGTGTGTATTCAAAAAAAATGCTTGGATTTCTGGGCGCAATCAATGTGACCCCGGGACCATTTACAATTTTTCGTAAAAAAGTTTTTGATGATTTGGGGCCATATCAACACGGGCACAATACTGAAGATATGGAGATTGCCTATCGAATGCAAAAATATTTTTATAAGATCGATCACTGCAATGATGCCTTGGTGTATACCAATACGCCTCCCACAATCAAGAAGCTTTTTAAACAACGTTTACGTTGGATTTATGGCTTTTTAAATAACACCATAGATTACAGAGATTTGATATTTAAGAAAAAATATGGAAATTTTGCTCTTTTCACGCTACCGACTGGTCTCGTTTCAATATTTTCAGTCTGCTATCTTTTTGGTAGAATTTTTTATAATTTAGGAAATTATATATACATGAAGATTGTTTCTTTTCAAACTATTGGTTTTCAATATTCTTTTCATCCATTCAATTTTGATTTATTTTTCTTAAATACTCAGTTTTACTTTTTCCTATCTCTCCTTATTTATTCTTCGATTATTTTTTCGATTATTTTTGGTAGACGCATGGTCGAAAATAAATGGTCTATCTCTAAAGACATGTTGTATTTCTTTCCAGTTTTCAGTATGATCGCTCCTTTCTGGTTCATGAAAGCTATTATGAATACAATTTTACACAAAAAACCAGTTTGGAAATAATTATAATAATATTATGCACGAAAATATTGATTGGAAAAAATATCTTATAGTTTTACTTATCACCATGTCTCTGTTTTTCACAGCGATATATTTTAGTAATTATATTGGTAATAAAAAAATTCAAGAATTAAAATCAATTCAGGATAAAATAGCCATAGATATTTTGTCTTCGGAGACTCAGTTTTCTCTTTTGTCTGAGCTTTCTTGTAAAAATATAACCGATTCGACCCTTTCGGGCGAGCTGGGGGAACTTGGACGTAAACTCGAATGGGGTCAAGACAATCTCGGTGCGACCGAGGAAGTCTCTTATCTGCGAAAATATTACTCACTTTTGCAAATCAAAGACTATCTTTTGAATAAGAAAATTTCTGAACGATGCAAAGTGAAGTCTGCTTTTATTTTGTATTTTTATACTACGGCTGAAAATTGTAGTGATTGTGAACGTGAAGGACTAGTGTTGACCGCATTACGTAGCAAGTATCCAGAGTTAAGAGTGTATTCTTTCGATTACAGTACTGATCTTTCAGCGATATCAGCCATGCTTCAGATTTATAAAATCAAAGATACAGCCTTACCAGCACTTGTCATCGATGGAGAGGTTCTGACTGGTTTTCAGGGCATAGAAGACCTCGAGGCTAAAATCAAAGAATCTTTTAAGATTCAGGAAAGTATCAACATAAATACTAAAAATTAAATATTATTCAACCTCTTTTCTTTAAAGTAGAGTATGAGTGGTTTTTCTATGTATTTATAAGAGAGAGTGGCCAGAGTTAATGTAGTAAAAATAAATATTAAATAAGTAAATGCTGGGTTGAAGGATGTGTTTTGAAATTTTGGGTAAATTACTGCAATTACGCGTTCGATCGGTCCGTGAACTAAATACAAAGAATAAGAAATATTTCCCAGGTATACGAGCGTATAATGATTTAAAATACGATATAATAAGGTGCCTTTTTGTATAGAGACGATGAGTATTAGTGGTATTAATATTAACCAATAGGCTACTATAATAAAGGAGGGGATTTTTAAAAACCACATAAATATTCCGACAGACAATAAGGTGTAAGCCAGGGTTAAGTGGGATTTTTTTAAAGCAAACGGTTTTAAAATAAAAGCATTATACAAAAATAAACCCGCTACAAATTCTAGCCCTGAACGCACTAATGAATTATAAAAATTTGGAGTATCAATGAAAGATGGGGAGTGAGTATACAAAACGATACCGGACAATATAAACATAAAACCAAAGACTAAACCTAACCAAGTTCTTCGATTTTTTACAATAGTATATTTATTGTATTTACTAAATAAGGTTATTAGACCAACCACAACCATAAACCACCAGACTTCGAGCACTAGAGTCCAGGTCGGGTAATTCCAAGCAAAAAAATATTTTGGATCAAATAATGGCGTAATCTGCACAAGAAAGAATTCAGCCATGAGAGCTTTGAAATTGTATACCCCTGGTAGAGTGATATTTTGTGCGGAAAGGATGAAATACAAAATGCTAAAAATGGTTAATATAAAAACATGAATAGGGAATATGCGAACAATCCGAGCTTTGCAGAATTTTAAATAATCAACCCAATTGTCCATCAGGTGGATTTTGTAAGCATGAGCTAAAACAAATCCACTCAAAATAAAGAAAAAATCCACAGCCAAGTAACCATGACGAAGCATCGGTAAAAACAACAATAATCCGGTCGAAGGCACAGTCCAAGACAGGTGCCCGATGGCTACCCAAAAAGACGCCAAACCACGAAGACTGGTTAAGCTATAAAAATATTCTTTGTTTTCTCTTTCGGGCATAACTTGAGTTTGATTGCGGAGCCGCCTCTCGGATTCGAACCGAGGACCTTCACTTTACAAAAGTGTTGCTCTACCAACTGAGCTAAGGCGGCACAAGATAACATTTAACATACTACCACATCTATAATTTTTTTTCCTCTTCGATTATACTATGCTTCATTCGGCTTATTTTGTGTTTGTATTCTGCTATAACCCTTAAAAATTTATTTGTTTCTTGTTTTAACAAGCTATCATTGTTTCGATTGCTCTGACTAAAATTTAATATAGCTATTTTTAACTTGCGGTAAATATTTTTAAAGAAATTTAATGATTTAACATAAACCCTAAGAGTTACAACTAGTATTATTCCTAGAAACCCCTTGAAGCCTTTAAAAGTAATGTGTCTTAATTTGTGAATATCCGGAACAAAGGGATGAGGTAGATTTTCTTCAATGACAATGAGGCCATTTCTTACCATGGCCAGTTTTTGCCATATCATAAAGATGATAGAAAATAAAGATAAAAAGAATAAGGTTAGGAGGGTATACATTTAAAGTTTTTTAAAAAGTTATATTGAATAACGCTTCACTTCCTTTATTTTAGCTTGAGCTTTTTCTAGTAGTTGTCCTACGGTCATGTCTCCGTTTTTAATGAAGGGTTGATTGACCAAAGTTTTTTCTTTGAAGTAGGTTGCGATCTTACCATCGAGCATTTTTTTCTTTATCTCTTCGGGCTTGTCTATGCTAGCCACTTCTTTTTTGAAAATTTCAGTGATGGTGTTTCTAGCGTCTTCACTTATCTCGTTTTCATTTATGTATTCAGGCTTCATCGCAGTGATATGCATGGCGATATCACGAGCCAGGTCCTTGTCGCCACCTTCGAGTCCGACAATTACGGCAATCTTGTTGTTATGAATATAATTTCCTAATACATTACCAACCACTTCGTAAACTTCACCGAGTTGGATATTTTCTCCAGTCTTTTGGATGACAGGATCAATCATGTCTTTGGCCTCATTTTTCATCGTGTCTACACCAACTTCAAGAGCTTTTTTGCCTAGCCCAGCGAGCAAATTAGTAAAATCTTCGTTTCTAGAAACGAAATCAGTCTCACAATGTAGAGAGACAAGTATGCTTTTTTTGTCGTTACCAGCAATAGTCACTGCACCATCGTTGGCTACCCGGCCTACTTTTTTTTGAGCAATTTCAGAGCTATTTTTTTTGAGTATTGCGAGAGCTACCTTCATGTCGCCACCAGCTTCTTCCAAGGCACGTCTGCATTGCATAACAGAAATACCTGTTGAATCCCTAAGTTCCTTTACGAGCTCAGTTGTTATTACAGATGTCATATTTATTATTTTTGTGTTAATTGACCAGCTTTATAAGCTTCAGCTATTGCTTTAGCGAAATATTTTATTGAAGGGATGCTTGCATCATTGGCCACGATTGGGAAGTCTATACCTTTGATATTTGAATCAGAGTTAGACAAAGTTACAACAGGCACATTTCCTTTTACAGCCTCAGTGAGAGCTATGTGCTCAGCTTTACCGTCTACGATAAATATTACGTCTGGAGATTTCTTGAGACCAACAAGACCAGAATAATATCGAGCTAGTTTTTCCATCTTTTTAGCCATAACTACTCGTTCTTTTTTGGTATATTTATCGAGTCCACCGGATGCTGTATCTTTGCGGTAGTTTTCGAGTTCAGCGATTCTTTTTTTGATTTCTGTGAAATTACTCAAAGTCCCTCCGATCCAACGTTCAGCAACATAGGGCATACCCAAAGATTCAGCCACATTTTTGATGACTACTTTGGCTTCTGGTTTGGTACCGACAAAAAGGATTACTTTGTTTTGTGAGCCGATAGATTTTACAAATTCTACAGCATTTTTTAATAGGATACTGGTCTTTTCGAGGTCGATAATGTCACCTTTGTTCTTGGTAGCACATATATATGTAGAGACCGAAGGGTGTCTTCGGGTCTTGGAGTAGCCATAATGGGCTCCTGCTTTGAACATCTCTTCTACAATAACTGCTTCATTTTCTACTTTTTGCATACGGATTATTCTAGCAGAAAGATTGCCCTATTGCAACCATGCCTGCCAGCAGTCAGGACTTTGACCAAAGAGCTTATATACGCTAAGATGGGTGTATATGAGACAAACACAACTTTTTACTAAAACCAGAAAAGAAGCCCCGGCGGACGAAGTTTCTAAAAATGCTGAGCTCTTGATTAAGGCTGGTTTTGTGCACAAAGAAATGGCCGGAGTTTATAGCTATTTACCTCTTGGATTAATGGTTCTTAAAAAAATAGAGAATATTATTCGAGAAGAAATGAATGCTATCGGTGGGCAAGAGATAACCATGACTTCTCTCCAAGAAAAAGAGACTTGGGAGCCTACTGATCAATGGAATGATGCCAATGTTGATGTATGGTTTAAAACAAAATTAAAAAATGATACGGAGTTAGGGCTTGCGGTTACTCACGAGGCGCCAATGACTAAAATGCTAAAAGGCTTTGTGCAATCTTATCGTGATTTACCAAAATATGTTTATCAATTTCAGACCAAGTTTAGAAACGAAACCCGGGCCAAGAGTGGCATAATGAGGACTCGAGAATTTGTGATGAAAGATTTATATTCTTTTGATTTGGACGAAGCTTCACATTTGGAATTTTACGAAAAAGCTAAAGTTGCTTATACAAAAATTTTTAAAAGAGTAGGTATCGGTCATGTGACCTATCTGACTTTTGCATCCGGGGGAATGTTTTCAAAATTTTCGCACGAGTTCCAGACTTTAACTGGGGCAGGTGAAGACACTATATATGTCGATGAGTCTAAGGGTATTGCAATAAATAAAGAAGTAAACAATGATGAAGTTTTAGCTAGTTTGGGTATAGATAAGACAAAATTAGTAGAACAGAGAGCCGTGGAGGTAGGTAATATTTTTACACTGGGTACTCGGTTTTCTGATGCATTGGATTTAAAATACCAGACTGAATCTGGGGACAAGAAATCTGTATTTATGGGTTCCTATGGTATAGGCCCGGGGCGACTCATGGGTACCGTAGTCGAGGTTTTGTCCGACGACAAGGGAATCATCTGGCCAGAATCTATAGCCCCATTTGCTGTTCATTTGTTAGTGCTTGGGGAAGATAAGGCAGTTCGTGATGAAGCGGAAAAAACTTTCAAAGCCTTGAGTGATGCTTCGGTTGAAGTTTTGTTTGATGATAGAAGTGAAGTCTCACCTGGTGAAAAGTTTGCCGACGCTGATTTGCTTGGTATGCCGTATCGAGTGGTAGTCTCGGTTCGAAGTATAAAAGATGGCGGAGTGGAATTGAAAAAAAGAACTGAAGAAAAAGGGAAGATAGTTACACTTGAAGAATTATGTTCGATAAAATTTACAAATTAATTTCAAATGACATTGGGATAGATCTCGGCACCAGTAATACTTTGGTGTATTTGAAGGGGCACGGTATTGTCATCAATGAGCCTTCGGTCGTCGCCGTAAATGTGAAGACCGGGCAAATTTTGGCGGTGGGAACCAAAGCCAAAGAAATGTTGGGCCGAACTCCGGGACATATTAAAGCTATTCGACCATTGGTAGACGGAGTGATATCGGATTTTGAAGTGACCGAAGAGATGCTCTCTTATCTTATAAACAAAGCTGATAAAATTTCTAAAAAAATTGCCAGACCTCGTGTCGTCGTCGGAGTGCCTTCGGGAACTACAAATGTGGAAACTCGGGCTGTGTATGATGCGGCTCGTAGTGCTGGTGCCCGCGAAGTATATCTAGTTGAAGAGCCGATGGCTGCTGCGGTCGGTGTGCGACTCCCGATCAAAGAACCAGTCGGTTCGATGATTATAGATATTGGTGGAGGCACGACAGACATCGCCGTGATATCTCTCGGTGGTATTGTAAAATCAAAAAATTTAAAGATTGCTGGTGATCGATTGAATAACGATATCATTTCTTATATGCGAGATGAATTTAAGGTACTTATCGGTGAACGGACCGCCGAGGCTGTAAAAATGTCTATCGGGTCTGTTCTTCCTGGAGAGTATATGGAAACCGAAGTCCAGGGACGAGATCTTTTGACTGGTCTTCCGCGTGAAGTAGTGGTGACTGATTCAGATATTCGGGAAGCAATGGCGTTGTCGATTCGAGAATTGGTGAGTGGGGTAAAAGATATGCTAGAGACGACACCACCTGAAATATTGTCAGATATTATGCATCGCGGTATTACATTGTCTGGTGGAGGGGCTTTAATTTTAGGTCTTGATCAATTACTTCAACGTGTTTTAAAAATACCAGTGTATGTAGTAGATGACCCACTTTCTGCAGTGGCTCGTGGTACCGGAGTCATTCTCGATGATGTTGAAGCTTATAAAGATATTTTGATAGGTAATCAAGATGAGTTACCTCCTAGATAAAAAGATAGCTCGAAAAAGAAATTTAAAAGCAGCAATTCTTGCTTTAGTATTTTTGTTTTTGTTTTATTTCAGGGCGGGGGTGTATAGTGGACTATCTGCTACAGCTAATGTAATTTTTCACCCATTTTTTAGTTTGGGGAATAATGTCAACACTAAGTTTGAAAATCTTTCTTTTTATTTTAATTCAAAAAAATCTTTACTAAAAGAAAATAGTGATTTAAGTTTAAAATTAGCTTGGAGCGGAGCCAGGGTTTCTAATTATGAATCTATTTTAGCCGAGAATGAAAAACTAAAAGAAATTTTGGGTCGGAAAAATGAAAAATTGGAAATGATTTTGTCGACAATCTTAGCCCAAAATAATCAGAGTTTATATAATACTTTGGTTGTAGATACTGGGTCTAC
>JAGNZX010000026.1 GCA_017984185.1 Minisyncoccota bacterium
GCTGTTAGCTGCTCGAAAGCGCGAACAGCCTCCTTGATGTTCTCGATGTCTTCCACGGAGACGTCAAACGCCTCCACCTGGACAGAGGGACTCGCCAGCGGCACCCTCGTGACAACCCGGCCAGGAACCTGCTCGGCCAGGTCGGCCAGGAACTTCTTTAGCTCTGGGCACTGTGGTACCCAAAAATCGTATTTCATTATTCACCTCGTGTTAGGCCACTATTGGCCGGAAACTTGTCTTTAGATTTTATAATACAATTAGTCTATTTTGTCAAACTATGCTATAGTAGAAATATGGAAGAAAAAGAATCGTTCCCGATGCGGATCAACAAATACTTGGCTTGGAAAAAGCACTCCACTCGCCGAGGCGCCGATGAACTCATCAAAGATAAGAAGGTTTTTCTCAATGGCAAGCTGGCGGTGCTCGGTGACAAAGTAAATGAACACGACAATGTCGAAGTTCGTTTTCGTGGAAAAGTTGTCCCCTACATTTATATCGCTTACAACAAGCCTGTCGGCGTGGTCACCCACTCTGCTCAAGAAGGTGAAGTAGATATTTTGCAAAAGATCAAACACGAAGTCGCCATCAAGGACATTTTCCCGATCGGCCGTATCGACAAAGAATCTCACGGCTTAATTATTTTGACCAATGATGGCCGTATCACCGAGCGACTCCTTTCTCCAAAATTTTTTCACGAAAAAGAATACTTGGTAAAAACCAAAGAAAAACTCCGCTCAAATTTTAAAGAAAAAATGGAAGCTGGGGTGAAAATCGACGAAGAGAAAACTGGACCTTGTAAAGTACAAATCCTAAACGACAATACTTTTAAAATCATTTTGACCGAGGGTAAACGCCATCAGATTCGCCGGATGTGTGTGGCTCTTTTCAACGAAGTTGTCGACCTAAAACGTATCCGCATTATGAATATCGAACTCGGCAAACTACACGATGGTGGGCACAAAGAAATAAAAGGCAAAGAACTCGAGATATTTTTAAAATCCCTCGATCTCGGTTAAATACAAAATTAAATTAATTTCTAATACGAGATTCTTCGTATATCATCGAGGATCTAGAACCTCGAGACCTGCGACCGTGCTTGACCAACCCATTCACAAAAGAAACTGCTAGGCTGAAAATGAAGGCTGACAAAAATCCTGATACATAAAAACCATTTATCAAGGATGCGGTGAGCATCACCATCAAAGCATTGACTACAAAAACAAAAAATCCGAGAGTGAGCACTGTGAGCGGTAAAGTAAAAAGTAAAATTATCGGCTTGATTATGGCGTTCACTAGTCCAAGCACGAATGCCACTTTTAAAGCCACTATAAAATTCAATACATGCACACCCACACCCAATACTGGTAAAATATAAGCTACTAGCAATATTACCAATGCCGAGATAAGCCAATTTTTTAAGATTTTTAACATTATTTAATTATACCACACCCAAACTACCAAGCCCCGAGAATTGCACCCATAGCTAGCATACAAAGTAGTGAACAAAAAACCTCAAAGAGCCAAAGCTTGTATGGACGACCCATCCAAATCACATCCATCGAAGAACCAGTCAAAATAAAACCAAACCAGATAAAAAAAGCGAGCCACATACCTTGTACAGCGCTGTTTATGTGATTGAAAACAATCATAGTTCCTAAAATATATGCGGTGACCAAGTTTACCATCAAATTCCAAAACATTTTTCCATACATGTCTGAAAACTTTTCTTTACCTGTTGGTACAATATTTGCTAATTTCATCCAAAGCTTGCCAGCGATTGGACCATGCATCATAAACCCGATAATAAAATTCACTACCGCTGCCACTACTACTGCTACCAAACTTATTGAAGCCATTGATTTTGCGAAATCACATCACGCAACCGTCCGATTAGCGGGATGCAATTGTGAAATTAAATATTAATAAATAAAATTATATCATATTTTGACAAAATCAAATTTTGAGATAGTCTGAGTCAAACACCGACTGTTTCTGACAGTCAGGTATAGTTCACCACCCCAGAAAGGAATCCAGTGCCCCCATCCCAGCCGAAGTTTTTTGCTCTCTTGAGCAGGAAGCAGCTAAAGCTAAACTTCGAGAAAGAAAAAAGACGGCAACGCCTGCTACACATGAGTATCACCGTATTGGGCAACGAAATCGACATCTACATCCTGGTTCGCGAACACACACCCCAACCAGATGGAGAGATTGTTGTAGCTGATCTTTACACAAAAAACAAGGTCAGCACCGGGCAACAGATCAGAATCTGGAAGCCTAAAAACAAATCGGCTCATGCCGGGATCCTGGCACCCGAAGCCTAGCTACTCGCGGCCACACATCGCCGCCACTGAAAAGACGCCCCTTGGGCCCGTGCTTTCGGTGGCGGCTTTTCTTTTTGTATAATTTTATGCTTTACGTCCGGCCCAGACATTGCTAGTGCCGATCGTATCATTGCCCAAAGCTTTAATATAGAGAAACAATGAAAAATATTGTATCATACAACCATGCCAATACATAAAGACGTGCAAATCGGACATATTCATCTCACCGTGGGCGACCTGGATCGCTCACTGACTTTTTATCGCGACCTGCTTGGTTTTGAAATCACCGCCCGCTACGGCAACTCGGCGGTCTTTTTATCAGCTGGAGGATATCATCATCACATCGCCCTCAATACGTGGGCAGGCCGTGGTGCTACTCCGCCCCCAGCCGGGCACAGTGGAATTTTTCATCATGCAATTCTCTACCCATCTCGAAAAGAACTCGCCAAAGTTTTCAAAAAATTAATGGACGCAAATTATCTGATCACCGGCACCGCCGATCACGGAGTTTCGGAGGCTATCTATATGAATGACCCAGATGGCATCGGCGTCGAACTCTATGCCGACCGCCCACGTCACACTTGGAAAGTCGCCAACGACGGCATGGTCGAGATGGTCACCGACCCGCTCGATCTCAACAGTCTACTCGCTGAATTAAATTAGTTTTATTTCTTCGAATCCCCTTTGATCATCTGCACCGCTTCGGAAACAGTAGTCATAAATTGTGCAGGGAAAATAATTGTCGAATTTTTCTCGACGCTTATCTCGGCCATCGTCTGCAAAGTTCGGAGCTGTAAAGCCACCGGATGCGAAGATATAATATCTGCTGCTTCACCGAGTTTGACCGCTGCTTGAAATTCTCCTTCCGCGGCGACAATCTTGGCTCGTCTCTCTCTTTCGGCTTCAGCTTCTTTGGCCATAGCTCTTTGCATATTTTCTGGCAAAGTAATATCTTTGATTTCGACAGCAGTGACTTGGACGCCCCAAGGCTCGGTATGCGCATCGATCACGTCTTTGATTCTTAGATTTATATTTGTAGTTTGTGACAAAAGCTCATCCAACATAAATTGCCCGACGACATTTCGCACCGTGGTCTGACTGATTTGATTTACGGCATTGTATACATCTTCGATGGCGATGACAGATTTTTGTGCATCGATAATATGATAATAAGCTACCGCGGCGATATCAATCGAGACATTGTCTTTGGTAATTATTTTCTGAGAAGGAATATTCATGGTCACAGTACGCAAAGCCACCTTGGTCATCGTCTCCAAGATAGGCACGAGGATGATGAGACCTGGTCCGCGAACTCCAGTGCATTTACCGAGAAAGAAAATAACCCCACGGTCGTATTCTTTTACCACCCGCAAGGAATTGAATAACAAAACTAAAGCTATAAGTATAAAGATATATGACATAAGGTTATTTTAAATATTAATTTTAATAATTAGATTATACCACGATTTTCCCTGAGATTAAAAAGAAACAGTTTTTATCTTTTTATTTTTCATCTATCAAAATTTTCTTATAAGCTTTTAAAAACATCACTCCCAAATTTTTATGTGGTGGCACATAATTTCTAAAATCTTGAGTTTCACCAATTTTATTTTCAACCTTACTCCAAAAAGTAGGCCAATTTACCCCTTGACCTTGTAATATATTTTCATTCAACATCTGCAACAGAGGATCGTTTACTCGCATTGTCCCGGTCCCTTTGGTGGACAAGACCTGGGCTTGTGGCGACATGGCCAGCACATTTGTCATATTATTATACCCACCGCATGACCCCAGAGACACCAACTTTGCACTATTGGGTATTTTTTCAATAGTAGCCGAAGCATGATAGCTGTGCCCTCTGTGGACTATGACTTGTGGTTGTAGTTTGCGTTCTTCGAATATTTGTTTGATGTCATCCACGCCCTCGGATTCTTTATCTGGACGGTTTGCATAGATTTCCATACGTGGACCGGCATTCTTGGATTCAAAAACTATAGAAATATAATTCGGATGCTCTTCTATCTTCCAACCAGGTTTTTGATATTGTTTATAAAAATTTAAAAAACTATTTTTACCATCTTCATCATCATAAAAGAAATATTGTTGCACATTTATATTGTCTTTGTTGACTAAATCCACCGAAGACAATTCATTTAAATCAGAAAGTTTATATCTTTCAGATATTTTTCTCACCAGGTCATTTCCACTATTAGAATTTTCGGTAAATATGCCCGCCAAAAGACCATAAACAACCTCACCTCTTTTATTTTTATCTTTGGACACGCGCTCGTATTCACTATATACAGTCTGCTGGAGCATGCCTAAAATAGCTTGATCTTTGATTGATCCCAAAGTATCCACCACTGTCACCGCTTGAGCCAAAAAGTCTCTTTGTGTTTCTATATTCTTTACAAAATCTTTCATCAATTGAGCCCGTTTGTCTATGCTCAATGTCTTCAAAAAATCCTCGAGACGGTTATAACTAGCAAGCAATTTTATAAATGTGCGAAAGTTTTTATGTCCGACACGATTCAACAATTCCTCACTAGATAGACCAGCTTTGGCTTGATGTTCCAAAAGGCGATTAAATATACCATTAAAAGACGAGGTGTATATTTCATCTTCAGCAGACACTAATAAAAAATAAATTTTTTCCGGAGACAAATCCTTTAATACTTTAAAACGAACTTCATCTGGGGATTCATGTAAATTATTTATCTGCTGCACAATCTCAAGAGACATATCCTTTATTTCATCTTGGACTCCATTTAGACCCAGATGGTTGGGTTTTTTGTGCATATCGAGCAAAGCATTAAAATATTTTTTATCATCCTGAATTATTTTTCCCAAGTCTTCCACAGCCACAGCCCCAGAAGCGACTTGGTCCAAAAACAACAAAGCCTTGCGACCAATCTGTCGATCTTGAGCTTTATAAAAATCATGTATTTTCAAAAGAGTTTTTATGCTCTCCTTCGAAGACATTTTTAGGTCTGCCTCCAGGTCTAGAATAGAACTTAATAATGTCGGATCATTTTCTACAGCCCGCTCTATGATGTCTCGATTTTTAGAAAAAATCTCTCTTTCTTCCGGTGAAATTCCAAATCCATACAAACCAGCAAATAAATCTTGCGGGCTCTCTTCAGCCACAAATCTTGCTGTTTTTATTAAAATATTTTTTGAACCTGGAATATCTTTAAAAAAGACATAATTTTTATAAACATTCATCGGGTCTTGGTCAGATAATTCTTCGATAGTTTTACCAATCCATGGTTTATCTTGAAAGAGTGTCGCGTATTTCACAGCATTACCCGGGTTTAATCTAATAAACACCTGAAAAGCTTTCTCGACTCGCCCATCAAAATCGGGAATTACGGATTGCAGGCCCGGCATAGAACCCAGAGACTTGGCATCAAAAACGGCGCTCAGCAAAGACTCGGGCATAGCTTCTTGTTCGCTGAATGCTTTTTGAACTATATCTTGAGAATTTGGTATCGATTTATAAAAAGCATAATGAGACAATGCTCCCACATCATTTTGCTCCAATACTCTATACAATATTTTTCTCCCCCATTCCGTATTAACCAAGGTGGAAGAATGTTCCAAAGATTGTAAACCGGAATTGGGGTATCTTTTCACATAATCTTCAATCACTTTTGGCCCCCAAGGTTCATTTTCAAACACAGAAAAATATTTAAACACGACGAGCCAAGATGTGTTTTTACTCAAACACAAATCAATAATTTTTTTAAGTTTAATTTCTGGATTCTGTATTAAATTTTTATAATTGTTATAATTTTTTAAAAGCGTCTCACCATAATCAGCTGAATCATTTGGTTGTTTCATGCCTTCTTCTAATGCATGCTCGGTAACCTCTTTTGCAAAAGGTAAATCTTTATATTTAGTTACAAAATCCAAAGCTAGATTCCATTTCTCGCTCACGATTTTCTTTACTAAATTAGTCCCCCACTCATCTTTTAGGAAAAATTCCGCGTATCTCAAGATGAGGCGCGTGTTGTGTTCACCCTGCTGCTCCATGATGCGATCTGCGGCACTTTTCAATATCTCTCGAGATCCGGCAATATCTTCATACAAAGGAAAATTTCCCACAGCCAGATAAGGATCTATGTTGGCTATTCTTTGAATATACTCATTTATTCCAGGATAATTATTAAAATTTGAAAGATTGGCAAAAAATAGATCTGGATTTGATACTGCTGATTCCAAAAATTTCTTTTCCAAGTCACCACTTGTTTCTTTTTGTTTTGTATCAGTCACCACCTCTTGAGCATTGACTCGGGCACTGGCGCCAGCAGATACACCAAACACCGAAGAAGCTATGACTGCCGTTCTCAGGACTTTTTTTGCTTTATCAACAATTGATTTACTTTCTTTTTTCCGGTTTGGTGTTGCCTCCAATGACATAATAAAATTATAACACAGGCACATAAATACAAAAGAAAACCGCCCGCAAGACACGCGCCCAACGGGCAGTAATCTTGCGGGCGGTGATGCCCACACCTCCTTATTCAGGAGGGTTTTCGGGAAGGTCGGACGCCTCGATCTCGGCATGGAGCCGAGCCTCGAGCTCGTCTTGTCTCTTGGTGCTGGCACCGAAGACCTTGCGATTCTTCCGGCCGATACGGTAGTCGATGTAGCGAGTGATTTCTGATCTCGCTATCGACTTTGACAGCAGGTCGGGCAAGAAGATGTGATCTTCTTGGTGCTGATCACGCAGGTGCCCGTGCGGGTGCTTTTTATTGCACCACTCCGAGTCGGGCTCGTGACAAGTCACGAATCTAAGATTTTCCAAGTTAATCCTCCAGGGGGTTAGACGTAGGTTCAATGAAACTTCTTTTAGGAGGATACAATTTTTTAGAATTTTGTCAACAAAGCTATTTTTTTCTCCCTAGAAAGTTTTTTTATTCTCGCTTCTTCTTTCGACGCGCTGGATCTATCTTTAAATTTTTTTGAATACACCAATTTCACCGGCCTTCGGCCAGCTGTGTATTTTGCACCAATATTTTTAGAATTATGTTCCCCCACCCGCCGTTTTAAATCTGTGGT
>JAGNZX010000027.1 GCA_017984185.1 Minisyncoccota bacterium
GCATCAGAAAGTTTCAAATTTAAAGTCATCACCAAATCGAGACCATCACGTTTGAAAACTGGGTGCGGAGCCACATTTATTTTTATATATAAATCTCCGGCTGTCCCACGAGTCACCGCTTCACCCATACCGGTCATCCGGATCATCTCGCCATCGCGAATACCAGCTGGGATGACGATCGAGATTTCTTCTTCACGACGAAGTACGCCTTTGCCTTTACACTTCTCGCAAATTTCTTTTGGCACTTCACCTGCTCCGTGACATTCTTCACAAATTTTTGTACTAGAAATATTGCCGAGGAAAGATCTCTTCATCTCGCGAATTTGTCCTTGACCATTGCATTGCTTGCAAGTGATCATGCTTGATCCTTCTTTTGCCCCAGAACCATGACAAGTGAGACAAGCAGAAGTTTTAGTAATTAAAATTTTTCGATTTATACCAAAAATAGAATCTGAAAAAGCGATAGCGATCTCGGTCGAGATATCTCGGCCTCGGCGTGCTTGAGCTCGTCCCCCACCGCCACCAAAAAAATCACTGAAAATATCGTTCAAATTTCCAAAATCAAAATCTTGGGAACCTTGCTGGAACCCGCTAAAATCAAAGCCCTCAAAACCGCCTCCTTGATACTGCCCGCCTCCACCACCCATATTTGCATACTGCGAGCCAAATTGGTCGTATTTTGAGCGTTTAGCGTCATCTGAGAGGGTCTGGTAAGCCTCATTAACCTCTTTAAACTTGGCTTCATTCCCCTCTTTTTTATCAGGGTGATATTTGTGCGCCAATTTATAAAAGGCCTTTTTTATCTCCTCTTTAGATGCCCCTTTATTTACTCCTAATGTTTCGTAGTAATCCTTGTTCATACGTGCATATTATCACAAAAAAATAATAGAATCTAGACTTTTTTATTTAGTATTTTTTCCTATAAGCTATTAGCAAATTAGCTAGCTTTTTAGATCATCGGCTCAGCTTCTTGTGAAGTTTTGTTTTTACTATTTTCTTCTTCGTCGCTCGCCTCATCTGCTTCTGCACCTCGAGCTGATTTTCCCTTACCCTCGATGATAGCTTTTTCCTCAGCACTACGAATAATGGTTGCTTCTTCTTCAATTATCAATTTTTGTGCTGCATCTTTTGGAATAGAATATTTTCTACGTGAAGAGTCGATGATTTCCTGTCTGTAAGATGGATGAGTCGCCGGTAAAACCTTGAGAGTCTCGGCTGAAAATGGATCATAGGATTCCCCGTCAATTGTCATCTTCACATATATTTCTCCGACCGCTAGGTTGATCATATCTTTCACATCGAACAGCGGAGAAAATTCTGGTTTCATTTTAACGGCGTCTTCACCACCGATACGAAAAGTGATTATACTTCCGCAGTTACCGAGCACTGCTTGGTGCACTTTGGTAATAATCTGGCCGACGTACTGGTGAGCCATAGTCAGATTGAGTCCGTATTTACGCGCCTCTGACAAAATGTTCTCAAATGTCTGAGTGACTACGTTTTGGAACTCGTCGACATAAATATAAAAATCTTTACGTGCGCTTTCTGGCATACCTGCGCGCTCCATGCCGGCTTGTTTAATTTTAGTCAAAAAGATAGAACCCAAAAACGAAGAGTTCTCTTCACCGAGGCGACCTTTTGAAAGATTAATCAAAATAATTTTCTGATCATTCATTAGTTTGCTGATATCAATCTTGTTTTCCTTCTGTCCGAAAATATTTCTTAGCAACGGATCAGACAAAAATTGCCCGAGCTTGTTGACGAGTGGGATGATCGCATCAGTATCAAATTTTTCTGACCAATCGGCAAATTCGATAGCGAAGAATCTTTTAACCATGTCATCCGTGATATATTCCACCACTTTCTGTCTATAATTTCTGTCGGTGAGCATCGAGATCATCCCACGCATAGTCGCGTGCGGATAGTCTAGTAGAGCGAGACAAGTAAAACGAAAGACGTGCTCGAGGCGCGGAGTCCAGTTGGCACCGAATTGTTTTTGGAAAACCTCGATCAGTCCCTGGGTCAATTGAAATTTAAACATCGGGTCGACGTTGGCCAAAGGGTTAAATGAAGCCGGGAAATCAATATCTGCCGGATCAATAATACACACATCTTCGATGCGTTCGGCTGGGATATAGTCGAGCATAGCGTCGATCACGTCTCCGTGCGGGTCGATCAGACAAAGCCCGTGATTGTAAGTGATATCTTGGCGAAGCATAAGCTCAAGGAGCTTGGTCTTACCCACACCAGACTTTCCGATGATATATAGGTGGCGACGTCGATCGACGCGCTTGATTCCAAAGATAAATTTCTTCTCTTCAAGAGAAGCCACATAATTTGTCCGTCCAATAAAAGAAACCTCTTCGGGTTTTACTTTTCCGAATACTGGTAGCTCTGGTGGCGGTGGCCCGTATTTAATTATCTGAACTCGATTTGGCTTTGGCATTTGATTTTGTTATTTTACCACAATTTTACCTCACCCCCAACCCCTCTCCTTGTTAAAGTAGAGGGTAGTTAATATACTTCCTGCTGATAACACTTTTCACAATACACAATCTCCGGTCGGTCGGGGGCATGACTCGTCTCAAATTCATTTGGACAGACTTCTTCGTTGTGAAGATGATGTTTGGCTAAATTTTTATAAACACCATTTTGTGATTCACCACCAGCACACTGACATTTTCTGTGCCAAAGTTTAAGCGGATTCAATTTATTTAGCCTTCCATAATAACGACAGTTTGGACAAAGCCTAGGTATGGGTAAATTCATTCTCTTATAAAATTCTAACTCTCTAGGTATTATTCTAAAGGCTGTGGTGCAACCATGTTTACATCCTCCCGCGTGTGCACAGCCGATAGTCTGCGCGAGAATATCTTCACCTATATATTTAGTATCATCGGGTAGGTCTTCGGGTTTTAAGGTAATATTATAATTTTTTGTATCTGGGTCTTGCCATCTCAAACCCTTACTTATAGCTTCCTCTTTTGTCATTGGGAAATATTCATGAGCCACAGTTTCATTGTAAGCAAACATACCTAATTCGAGAGGAAAAAATTCTCCGTAAGTCCCCTCTTTTTTCATTTGTTCAATAATTTTAGTAACCAAATTTTCATATTCTTCTTTTGTGTACTGCTTGTTAAAGATACAGTATTCTTTATTTTCCAAGCCAATACAAGCAAAAACATGTTTTGAATTTTTAACATGTATAGAGTTAGAAACATCATTACAGTTTGTTATATTGTAGGAAAATCGACAGTCATAAGAACTACCCGTCGCCGTGCACTCGTAAATTAGCTCACTGTTTCCTCCGCTATATGTATCCATCGAATCCTTGTATTTCATATTATCCCAAGCATATCTCATGTTTTCTGATTCTTTTACACCGAAGCTTAGAAAAATATTTTTTGAATTCACTATATTGTCCCCGCTTACATTTTCAGAATTTACAATACTTAGATTTTTGTTTATATTTTTTTGGCAAAGTCCTTCAAATTCTTGAAGTGCTTTTTCTTTTTCTTCAAAAGAGCTCGAATTAAAATCTTCCATACTTTTTTTGTATTCCTCGCGAGTCAGTTGTTGATTTTTAAAACAATATTGCTTGTTGCGTAAATTTACACACATAAAACAATCTAAACAGTTTTTGCAATTCAACAACATGCTCGAGCTCGAGCAGTTTTCGCAAAAAGACATAAAGCTAGAATGACTACAAGAAATACATTCAATGCATTCATACAAAAATTCTGAGCCATCAAATACTTGCATGCAATCCACACAATCTCTAGACTTGTTCACCCGATACCCATACAGAGCATCTGAGGAGTTGTGAATCCTGGAAGACAAATAACAATTTTTAGAGCGACCTATGTCATTATTGTATTCAGAGTTTTCTGAGCTTTCGTTTCGTAGTGACGGCCAAGGCATTTCGAGCATAAAATCTCGCATTTGCTCAAGAAAGGATACAGAAAAATCATACTCTCGTCCATAATCCATGGGGTCAAATTGATCGCTAAACCAAAAAGAGTACTCGAAAACCTTATAAGGAGAATCTGGGGAATAAACAGATATGATATCTTTACCAGTTTTATCAGACTTCCTTTTATAAAGATTCCGTTCATTGCGGAAATTCATGCGTCGCATTTGTCTACATTCTCTGCACCAAGTTGGCGGAGGCACTTTGATTTTTTCATAAAAATTAAAATCCTCCGGCTCGATGATAAAGTCTAGATTGCAGTTCTGACATATTTTGTTTTCTTGTGTATGTTCCACTTTAGTTAAGTAAAGTAATTAGTAAACTTCCTGCTGATAACACTTCTCACAATATACAATCTCTGGACCATCTGGGGCATATGCTGTTCGAATTTCTATCTTACATTTATCGCAAGTGCGAATATAGGTTTCCATCGGATTAAGTTGCTTGACTCTGGCCATCTCCCGACACAATGGGCAGTGCCTCGGAATTGGTAAAGTAAATCTTTTTAAAAATTGTAATTCCTTAGGAATAATTTGATAATTTTTACCGCAATCTTCACATTTTAAAATAGCTTTAAAAATTTCCTCGGAGACATCATTGATATGATCTGGCAATTCTATTGTGGCGTCCAAATATTCCCGGGCATCTTTATCTCTCCAAGCAAAACCACGAGCTGTGGCCTCTTCTTTTGAAAACGGGAACCACTCAATAGCATTTGTTTCATTGTATGCCCAAGGACACAAAGACACTGGGAGCATTTCTCCGTAGTCTTTCATTTCGGCTTTTATTTTATTAACCAATTTTGTGTAATCTGCCTTGGAATATTGTTTATTTAAAATACAGTATTCCCCCGTGCGGATTCCAACACATCCAAATAAATTTCCAGAACCCATACACCCCAAACAATACTCTATATCATGTGACTTGTAGCACCATACATTAAATTTATTATTATGCGCATTGAGTCCAACCCAGGCACATTCATAAATCCATTCTGCTTTCATTCCAAACATGCTGTAATCCATGGCATTATGCACATCACCCGCTTTGAGCAATTGGCAATGTTTTATGTTTTCGCTATTGCGAATCATATAGGAATCTATTACATTTCGGCTTTTATAAATATAGTCACCTGAAACGTTTTGGTTTTGATATCCTTGAAATTGCCTTCTGGGTTGCGTAAGCATAAATTCATAAGCTTCTTTTTTAAATATATTTAAACCCTTACTGGTACCGAGGTCATACTTTTTAATAAAAGCATGATAATCTTCTTTAGAATACGCCTTGTTAAAGATATGATAACTCTTGCTTCGTAAATTAACACATCCAAAGCAATCATTGCATCCTACAAGATCTCGAGAAAACCAAATATTATAGGACTCCTCACAATCTTGCGAAAAAAATACTTGATTGCACTTATTTAAGTTAGTTGACTCATAACAAAGTTCATTATAATTAGAAAAAGAAACGTCAAAACTATTCTTTAAACCAGTGCCAGTGTTGCAATAGCCACATTCTTCACTTTCATCAAATTTAAAACATAGGTAACAATTTTTGAGCGTCGAGGCAGCATTGCAATAATCACTCCCAACCATAGAAGAATACTCTGTCATCAAAGCCGGCAAGGGAACTTCTTTTAGTAATTCTCCCCATTGTTCGATAAAAGGACGTGATGGATCATAATCCCGTCCATAGCTTTTTGGATCCCACTTGTCACTCCACCATATATCTTGTCTGTATATTTTATGTTCTGAATCTGGAGGAATCGTGGATATGACTGTGTCTCCTGAAAAAGCACATTTATTTTTATACAAAGAACGATATCCTTGCCAAGCCAAACGACGTATCAGCCGACATTTTGGACACCATAGTGGCGGTGGAACTTTCATCTGCTCATAAAAACCAAAATCCTCCGGCTCGATTACGAAATCTTTTTTACAATTCTGACAGTTTTTGTTTTCTTTTTTATATTCCACTTTAGTTAAGTAAAGTAATTAATCTACTTCCTGCTGATAGCATTTTTCACAATACACAATATCGCCTTTTTCTGGGTTATAGCCAGTTTTGAAAACTTCGCCACAAGCAGTAGGTCCATGCGGATGCGCGACTTGATTCTTGTATTCTTTATTTTTGGAATTTTCACCACCACACATGCACTGCATATCATAAAGCTTTATACCGAGACGCATTTTCAAACGCTCCATAGTCCGGCATGCTGGGCAAAGGGTCGGCAATGGCACACCAATTTTTTTATAAAATTGTAGTTCGTTTTGAATTACTCGAAAAGCCTTGGTGCAACCTTGGTTGCATTCCCCCTTGTGAGCGCATTCAAAAACTTCGTTGATTATCGAATCCTCGACTACTTTTATGTCATTGGGAATATTTTCGGCTGAAAGCGTTGGGTGATAATCTTTTGTATCCGGATCTCGCCACCCAAAACCCATAGCTTCTATCTCTTCTTTTTGTAGAGGGATATATTCTTGGGCTATAGTTTCGTTGTAAGCCCAGGGTGAAAATTCTGCTGGAAAAAATTCTCCGTATTTGTAAATACGCCCCATTTTATCGACATACGGCATCTCGTCCATATGGCGCTTAATTTTTTCAATTAAAACCAAATATTCTTCTTTGGAATATTGTTTATTTAAAATACAATAACTTTTCTTTCTCAAACCAGCACAACCAAATAAATTTTCTGAGCCCTCACAAACCATCGAGTAAGTGATATCATGTGAACTTTCCTGCGCCAAGAAACAAAATTTAATATTCTGAATACCCGAACCACTGGCAATAGCTTCACACACCATCTCGGCCCCACCTCCCCAACCTGAATAATCATAACAATCCTTGGCACTTGGGTCTTGCACATACTGACAATATCGACAATTTTCACTTTCTCGAATCAAAAAAGAGTCCTTAACATTTCTAGAATTAGAGACATACGAACCAGTCGAGTTTAAATTTTTTACACCTTGTATATTTTTATTTGGGAATTTTTTCCAAAAATCATGAGCCTCTGTGGTAGCTCTTTCGATACCCTCTCT
>JAGNZX010000028.1 GCA_017984185.1 Minisyncoccota bacterium
AAAGAATCGAGTATTCGGATACGTTCTCGGCTTCGTTTGTCTCCATGAATACCACCCACGTGAAAACCAGCGTGTTTGAGTTCTTTTTCAAGCTCGTCGACACTGTGTTTCATCTCTCGGAAAATAAGCACCTTGTCTGAACCATCCTTTGTCAAAACTTCGTGAAGCTTTTCAATCTTTTCATCTTTGCCTTTGTATCTGACCACATCTTGATCGATATTTTTAGAAGTTTCACCAGATAGGACTGAGACGAAAACTGGATCTTTCAAATATTTTTCAGTTAGTTTTTTGATATCAGGAGAAAGAGTAGCTGAGAAGAAAAGAGTCTGGTGTTCGGCTGGAGCTTTACCGATGATGTAAACCATATCATCACGGAATCCCATATCAAGCATGCGGTCAGCTTCGTCGAGCACCACAGAGTAGCAAGTCGAAAGATCAATAACCTTTTGATCGATTAGGTCTCGCAAACGTCCCGGAGTACCGATGATGAAAGAAACTCCCATTTTGATTTCTCGAATTTGTTTAGAAATTGGCAAACCTCCGACGCAAGCTGCAGAGAACATACCAAAACCAAAAGCGAGTTTTTTAAATTCTTCATCGATTTGGATGGCTAGCTCCCGAGTTGGCGCCATGATTAATACCTTTTCTTTTTTGTTTTGCCCCTTGGTCTTGGCAATCTTTTCAATCAGAGGCAAAAGGAAGGCCGCGGTTTTACCTGTGCCAGTATTGGCTAGACCGAAAACGTCTCGGCCTTTTAGAGTCTCAGGGATAGATTGGTCTTGAATCGGGCGAGGGCTAGTGTAGCCCGCACGCTCAATATTTTTATGCAATTGAGGATTAAATGGAAAATCAAGGAATGTGTGCTTGGATACGTATGGCTTTTCCTCTACGTGCACAGCTTTTTTAATGAAACGAGAAAAATCGATTCGCTCTCCCCGCCCACGGCGGGACGAGCCGCCAGATCCTCCGCTTCTTTTGGCACCACCTCCAAATCTTGGACGTGAACTTTTAAAACCACCAGAACGCACAGGCCGTGCGCCAAAAGCTGGTCTACTACCGAAGCTAGGTTTAGCAGATTTTTTAAATGTTGAACTATGACCACCGAATTTCTTCGGGTGTGCTCCGCCAGAGGCGGAATGAACCGTTGTAGATTTATACATAATATTTTGGGTCACTCCCCAAATATAATATGTGAGAATGATATATAAAGAATAGCATTTCTGGGCTATTTTGTCAATGTTTTAATAGTTTGTGAGATAATTTCATCCACTGAACTATAGTATATAAATTGAAAATCTTTATGGTCAATTCCCCGAATAAGCTTTGTCACTAGGGCGTCTTTGTGAGCCAGTGCCAAAACTGGTATCCCTTGTTTCTCTACTGCAGTAGCTATCTCATACCCCAAACCCAATGACGGATGATCACAAATAGCCAGCATGCAATCTGCCCTCTTTACGCAGTTATTTATGTCCCAAATATATACTTCGGGAGGTGTCGCGTCTTCAGCTAGACCAGTTACACCCTTAAATTCTAAAATTTCAAAGTGATCCTTAAGGCCAATTTTTAAATCAGCAAGCATTTTTAAAAAATCTTTTTCTTCTTTTTTAGGAAGCCTAGTCAATGCACAACCGATATAAAGTTTCTTTTTCATTTCGTAAATAATTTTTCTACACCTTGCATTAAATACACATTCCTTATGCCCACCTCTATCATCTTGTCCCAGCAAGGCTTACAGCACCACCAGTGTCCGTATAAATACAAGTCGAGATTTTTGTGAGTCTGTTGTGGAAATTTTTTCTGCAAAGCTACGACAGCTCGGTATTCTCCATGATTCTTGTGCGAAGCACAGCCTGGGCACAACCAATATTTTTGACCAGACGGAATTTTAAAAAGTTTTCTAATACACCAGTTTTTATGTGTATCTAAAAGAAATTTATTTTTAATTGGGGTCTGGTTTGCAGCACTAACCAAAATCTCTCCGTTGTCTGTTGTGATCACTGCCCCGGTCGAAACTTGTTTGTCGGTAGAATATTTTAAAGCAAATTCTTTAGCAGCCAACATATATTTATTGTCTTCTGGTGCATAAAGAATAGTTCGTCCTTCAGGTAAATATGGATATTTTATATTTTTTGTTTCCATAGATTTATATTGTATACTCTACTACATGACTACTTTCGACACAATCTACCAAAATATTATAAAACAAATCATGGAAGAAGGTGTGGAAGAATTAAATGCTCGCACCGGTCACAAAACCAAAGCTATCCCCGGAATTACGTTTTCTTTAGATATTGAAAAAGATGGTTTTCCGGTGATGACTCTTCGCAAAAACCCCTTAAAATCCCCCATCGCTGAACAAGTCTGGTTTATCACCGGTGAAAAAGATGTAACCTTTTTGAGAAAATTTACGAAAATTTGGGATTTATTTACCGAAGCAGATGGCACCATTGCCGCAGCGTATGGCTGGCGCTGGCGACACCACTTCGAGAGAGACCAGCTCGGCAAAACTATTGAACTACTAGAAAAAGAACCAAGCTCTCGCCACGGAGTCATTGTGACTTGGGACCCCAAAGACGACGGTTTTGGTGGCACGCCAAAAAAGAATGTGCCTTGCCCGTATACCTACACCATAAATATTATCGGCGGAAGATTAAACATGCACAATATTTTAAGATCAGAAGACATGATGCTCGGCGGTCCATTTGATGTATTGGGTTTTGCCCTACTACAATGCATGATTGCTCAGAGGTTGGGTGTGCGACCAGGGATTTATACTCACTCGATTTCCAATGCTCACGTTTACGACAATCATTATGAGGGTGCCAAAGAAATTATAAATAGAAAAAATGATCACCCAAAAGTAGAATTGCATTTACCAAAAGATTCTTTTAAAAGAGCCGAACAAAAAGATGAAAACTTGGTCGGAGAAATTTTGGCCGATTTACAAACTCAATACAATCCATTGCCACCAATCGGTGGACTGGAAATAGCTTTATAAAATATGATTTCTTTAATTGCGGCTATTGGTAAAAACAATGAACTCGGCAAAGGCAACGCCTTGCTTTTTAGCATGCCGGCCGATATGAAACATTTTAGAGATACGACCAGGTTGCACACGGTCGTCATGGGCCGAAAAACCTTTGAAAGTATTGGTAAACCTCTGCCCAACCGACGAAACATCGTGATAACCCGCAATGTGAGCTATAAACAAACTGGAGTTGAAGTCGCGCACTCTCTGGCTGGAGCACTAGATTTAATAAAGGATTTGAATGAAGAGATTTTTATTATCGGCGGAGCTGAGTTGTATAAAGAAACGATGCCTATTGCCGACAAACTTTACATCACCCATGTGGATGCTACCGACAAAAATGCCGACGCATTTTTTCCTGAGATTATTCCAATAGCTTGGAACGAAATAAAACACGAAGAACACAAAAAGGATAAAGAAAATCCTTTCAACTACACTTTTTCTATATACGAGAAGTTTATCTAAGGGTCTTCGTCTGTTTTTACCCGAATAAAGACGTCTTTCCCGTCTGGAGATTTTGATTTCTTGTATTTTCTTTTCTTGTTAATATCGATTTTACGCACCAACTCCTTCTCAAGATTAAAACCCATGGTCTCACACATACCTAGAATAAATATCATCACGTCGGCAAATTCTTCGGCAACACCAGGTTCATTTTTATTAAATTTAGAAAATGCCTCAGACAGCTCTTCATGGGCTCGACAAAACTCTAGTGCTGTATCAGTCATATTAAAACCCTTCTCTTTTTTATTCCTGATGACCTCCTCTTGTAAGATTTTCAAATCTATCATGACTTAAATATACTCTGAAATAGTGGTAGATACAAGTCATCTTTTGGGTTTATGAGTAGTTCTTTTTTGTTAATTTTTTCAGCAAAAACAATCGGGGCATCAGTTATCAAAGCCAATGGTTGTTGCTCTTTGCCTTCCCCCATACACAAAACTGCAGCTGTGGCCAAACTATCACCCACATCGGTGCGTGACATTTTAAGTACTCGGCCGAAAATATCTTTGTTTCCTCGATAATCTCGCACACCATGGAACCCGGCATAACCCAAAACCACTCCGACTATCCCCGCTCGCAATGGAAAAATCCGACTATCGGTGATGAGTACCCCGAGTTTTTTTATTTTAAATATTTTTTTTAATTTTTTTCGAATTTCATCTGCAGACCTAAAACTATCTTTGGGTAATAATATGAGTTTGCCCATAGCATTGGATTCATCGATACCAGCCGAAGCCATAACCATGCCATCCTTGATAGTCAGCCAAGTATATTTAGTTTCTAAAGCAAAACTACTCTCTTTTTTAATGAGGGCAATTTTTTGTTTCTCGTTTACAAATTCTACCGTCCGACCTTCCGCCAAGGCGACAACTTTTGAAGTGATCACCAGCACAGATTCTTCGGGAAGTTTCTTTACATACTTACAAATAAAAGAAATTAAGTCTTCCCCTTCTTCAAAAACCTTAGTTTTAATTGCCTGGATTTGCATTATTGTTCCCTCTCAATAAATAAATTCCTAAATACGAAAGTGGTGTATATAAAATGCCCATCAAGACTTTATACATCCACCAGAGCAAAATCATAATCATCAAATCCTTGGCTCCATAATACCCTGTTCCAACATAGGCAATACACATAAAAAGCACGGTATCAAAAAACTGAGACCAGAGATTAGACAAATTTGAACGAAGCCAAAAATATTTCCCTTCGGTCTTTTTGCGTAAAAAGAAAAAAGCAAAAACATCTTGGTATTCACCAACCACAAAAGCCACGACTGAGGCTAGTGAAAAACGAAAAGAGAGACCAAAAATTTGATTATAGCCGTCCTTGGCCCAAAGTGCTTTGTCCGCCCAGGGAGTTACTTCGGAAACAAATGAATAGAACATAAATAAAATCATACTTATGACACCTGCCATAACAAAATTCTTGGCCATTTGCTTGCCGTAAACTTCCCCAATCATGTCGGTCATTATAAAGACAACTGGAAAACAAAACACACCCACTGAAAGGTGTGTTCCGAATAAAAATGGCATAAGTTTTATACCGAGAGTATTTGCCGCAAAAAGTGAGGTAATGTAAAGAGTTAAACAAATGAGAATATTTCTATAATCTTTCTCAGAGAGTGTTTGCATCTTACTTCACTTCTATACCCATACTGCGAGCTGAGCCAGCCACAATATTGATGATACCTTCATCGTCTTTGGCATTCAAGTCAGCGAGTTTCTTTTTGCCGATTTCGAGAGCTTGAGCACGAGTAATCTTACCAGCTTTAGTTTTAGTATTGGTACCAGAACCCTTCTCTACTCCAGCTGCCTTCAAAATAAGACCAGTCACTGGTGGAGTCTTGATAACAAAATCATAAGTTCGGTCTTCGTATACAGTGATAGATACCCCGACTTTGTCCCCAGCCATCTTGGCTGTAGCTGCGTTAAACTTGGTGACGAAGTCACCGATGTTTATACCAGCCTGTCCGAGTGCTGGACCTAGTGGTGGAGCAGGAGTAGCTTTAGCTGCCTGGATCTGTAATTTAATTTTTTTGGTTATCTTTTTTGACATATGTTTACTTTGCTAGATTAACTTAAATCTTCTTTATTTGCAAGAAATCGAGTTCGACTGGTGTCTCGCGACCGAACATGGAAACCAAAACCTTAATCTTGCCTCTTTCTTGATCTACAGAGCTAATCTTACCTTCCAAGTCTTTAAACGGCCCATCTGTAATCAAAATACTCTCCCCGACCTCCATTTCAATATTGTGTCTAGCAGTACCTGAATCCATTTTCTTAAACAAGAAATCTACTTCGTCTTGTTTTAGGGGGACTGGATTTACTCCAGCTCCGACGAAACCAGTAACTCGTGGAGTGTTGCGTACAACATACCAAGAATCATCCGTAACCACCATATCTACCAATACGTACCCTGGATAAATTTTTTCTTCTACCTCCACTCTTTTACCAGCTTTTATCTTTATTTTCTTTTCAATTGGCACAATGACATTAAAAATCTTGTCATGCATACCAAGAGAATCGATGCGCTGTTTCAAATTACGAAGAACCACATTTTCGTAGCCTGCATAAGTATGAATCGCATACCAGTTTCTCGCTCCTTGTGTTTCTTGCTTTGACATAAAAATTATTTAAAAAACTTAAAGTGAAATTAATTTCTCTAAACCTTTCGAAAACAGAAAATCAAAGAATCCTAAATAAAATGCGACCAAAACTGAAGAAATAATAACAATAAACGTGTATAAAAATACCTGATTCCTTGAAGGCCAGATCACGTGTTTCAATTCTGATTTTGTATCTTTTAAGTATTCTCCAATTTGTGACATAATTTTAAAAAAGCCCCCTTTCAAGGGCTCTTTTAATAATACTCTTTTTACCTATAAAAGTCAAACGGTAAAATAAGTCTTTTATCGAATTTCAAAAGTTATAGACACGTCGCTAGATATTGTATTCTCCCCTTTTGGTAGTTGGGCTGGGGTTGAAACTTTTGCACTCTCTAGAGCCATCATACCTGCTCGCTCATACATCGGCATGGGATAATTGTCTCCGTCACTAAAACTCATAACATCACCTAATTTTACCCCTAAATCTTTAGCTAAAACCTTGGCTTTAGTTTGAGCGTCATCAATGGCTTTCTTGCGAGCTTCAGCCCGAAGAGCGTTTTCATCATCAATTGCAAAATTTGGACCACTTAAATCTGTGACGCCAAGAGCACCGAGGTCTTGCATGATTTTGGAAGCTGTATCCACATCACGCACTTTTACTGAAACACTTTCATAAGCTTCATAACCGACAAGGACCTGCTTTCCTCCCCCGCAATAAACAGGAGAACTACCCGCATCAACAGTTTGCGGACAAATTTTTTGACGATATTCGTATTTAGGATTAAAAGAGGCATTTAAAGTTTTAATATCTTTGTCTGCTACTTTGTTGGTCGAAAGAGCTTCGAGCGCAGATTTTTCAACCAAGGCTAC
>JAGNZX010000001.1 GCA_017984185.1 Minisyncoccota bacterium
GCACTCAAATCTGTTTTCACATCATAAACCACTTCATCTTCGGTTGTTTCTCTTTTGACTTTATGAAAAGTAGTTGAAAGCGCCTCTTCTAAAAAATGAATTTTTTCACTGTGTACTGTAAACCCGCCCGCCAACTCATGGCCACCATATTCAAGAAAAGATTCGCTGGTCGCTGTCATCAATTCCACCACCGAGACCGAGCCGGGAGAACGGCACGAACCTTTGATGGCGTCATTTTCATCCTTGCCCCAAACAAAAACAGGTTTTTGATATTCATCCATAATCTTACCGGCAACGAGACCGAGCACCCCCACTCGCCAACCTGGATTACCGACAACTATCACTTCACGCATCTCCCTTTTCTCAAAACCCTTATTCACCTCTCGCATAATACCTTTTACAATGTCCTTACGTTCATCGTTAATCTTGGACAAGTGATCAGCCAAAACTCCAGCTTCGACCTCGTCTGTCGTCGACAAAAGCTCATATGCTCGCATCGGATCATCCATACGTGAAGCCGCATTGATGCGCGGAGTCAACATAAAACCAACATCATCTTCGGTTAAATCTTTTTGGCTAATTTTCATTTTAGCTAAAAGTTTTTGAAGTCCTGGACGTGGAGATTTGCGCAAAACTTTCATCCCAAAATAGGCGATAACCCGATTTTCTCCTGTAAGTGGTACCATATCTGAAAGTGTCGCAAGGCCAGCCATATCCAGCAACCACTTCTCCCAGCCCAAGTTCTCCTCTCGTAATTTTTCTAGCACAGCCACTCGTGATTTTGCAGACGAGGACTGTTTGAGCGTAGCGAGTTCCGCAGGCAAAAAATTACGAGTGGCTGCGCTCACTATTCCTTGCACAAATTTAAACATCACACCCGCACCACACAACATCTTTTCTGGATAGTCGTCAACTTTCGGATTTAAAATAGCAAAAGCTTCTGGTAAAATTTCGTGAGGTAAATGGTGATCAGTGATGATCACATCAATACCATCTATTTTGGCTTGAGCTACTTCATCGACCGCAGTGATGCCGAGATCTATCGTAATCAAAAGTTTTACTTCTTTTTCTTTAAATTGTTTGATGGCTTCTAGATTTAGACCGTATCCTTCTGAATTACGCTGAGGAATATATACTTCATAATTTTTATATTCTATTTTTTTAAATAAATCTGACAAAATCACCGCACCAGGTATACCGTCACAATCGTAGTCGGCATAGATAACAATTTTTTCGTTATTTTCTATCGCTTGAAAAAGTCGCACGCAAGCTTTCTCCATATCCCGCATTAAAAAAGGATCGTGCATGTCACGTTCATAGCTAGGATTTAAAAAAATGTCTGCTTCTGTTTCATTGGTGATGCCTCTCTTTTCTAAAAGTGCGCGCAACAATTCATGGTATTTCTGCATAAATGCAATTTTATCACAATTTGCTACAATATTCTCATGGACGAAACAGACTGTATTTTTTGCAAAATCGCAAATAAAGAAATACCTTGCTACAAAGTTTATGAAAATGAGAACTTTTTAGCCTTTTTAGACATACACCCCCTGTCTCCAGGACACGTGCAAGTAATACCAAAAACACACTATCGCTGGGTTTGGGACCTTCCAAACACCGGTGAGTATTTTGAAATTGTTAAGAAAATAGCCCTAGCTCAAAAGAAGGCCTTTGGAGTCGACATGGTTCGCTCTCAAGTATACGGAGAAGAAGTTCCTCACGCCCACATCTGGGTCTGGCCAGAAACAACTGGAAATAAAGAAGATTTTGAAAACAATCTAAAGAAAATTATTGCAGAGCTTTAATGCCTGGCAAGGTGCCATTGGCCAAGAAATCCAGAGTAGCCCCACCACCAGTCGACACAAAAGAAAACTTTTTTTCTATTTTCATTTCAGAAATTAAAGACACAGTATCTCCTCCTCCGACAATACTCAAGGCTTTTGAGCTAGCGACAAGTTTTAGTATTTGTTTGGTAGACCTATCCCCACCATCTTCATATTTCCCCAAAGGGCCGTTCCAAAGAACTAGTTTGGATTTTTTTACAAATGGAGCAATATTTTTTACAGCTTGTTCTCCAATATCTATAATAAAATCTTGAGGTTCGATATCTGAAACTTTTTTATTTATAAAAATATCACCTGATTTTACCAAAACATCCTCCGGTAAAATAATTTTTTTATTTTCTAACATCTTTTCAATTCCAAAATTATTTTCACTTGCTAGAGATTTTCCAATTTCATAACCCTTGGCTTTAAGAAAATCGTTCAAAAGTGCTCCCCCAATAAAAACATGATCCGCCAGTTTTAAATATTTTTCAATCAACGGCATTTTAGTGGAAAATTTAGCTCCGCCCAATATAAAAAGAAATGGATGCTTTGGTTTTTTAAAAGCCCGAGATAGATTCTCTATTTCTTCTTCGAGTTGAAAACCAGCGTAGTGTGGTAACAATTTGGGCAAAAGCACAATCGATGCATCAGACCGATGATCGACAGAAAAAGAATCGTTTACATACACGTCGCCAAATTTTGCCAAGCTTGAAGCAAAAAATCTGTCGCAAGATTGTTCACCCTTGTCGTTACGAAGATTTTCAAGAAGTATTATATCTCCATCTTTCATATTGGTAACTGCTTGCTCGGCCTCACCACCCAGAATATTAGCCACAAAGCTTGATTTTATAAGCTTTTTTAAAGCATTAGCAATTGGCAAAAGGGTGTCTCCGCCTTTACCAAAATGAGTAACTAAAATAATACGTGCTCCTTTTTGTTTTAAGTATTTTATTGTTGGTAATGCTTTTTTAATTCGAAAATCGTCTTGCACTACACCATCCTTAATTGAGACATTAAAATCTACACGCAACAACACTCTTTTACCTTTTAAATTTTTTATTTGCTTAATGTTTCGCATATTTTTATAATTTTAGAAAATTTTTCAGCATCGAGCGAAGCTTTACCTACAAGCAAGCCGTCTACCCCGCCACTTGCCAGAAAATCCTCGGCGTCCCGATCATTTACCGAACCACCATAAATAACTCGTGTCTTGTGTGCAACATCTGGTGAACTTAAATCAGATAAAATCTTACGAATAAAAACAGCCATCTCTCTCGCGTCACCCGAAGTCGCGTCTCTTCTGTTTTCTGTCGTAGAGATAGACCAGACTGGCTCATAAGCAATAATAATTTTAGAAAGCGAATCTTTGGAAATTCCTTTCAAGCATTCTGAGATTTGATTTTTAACAATTTCAAAATATCCGTGTTCGAGATCACGTTCTTTTTCACCGACACAAAGTATTGGCACCAAACCAAAAACCAAAGCTGATTTTATTTTTTTATTTATAAATTCATTAGTCTCGCCGAGCGCCCTTCTTTCCGAGTGACCCAAAATAACATATTTTAAACCAATATCAGAAAGCATGCCTCCAGACACCTCCCCAGTAAAAGGACCCACATCGCCAGGAAACAAATCTTGTCCGCCAAGCTTCAGTTTACTACTACGAATCTTACTCAATTTTTCTAGATATACAAAAGGTGTGCAAACTACAATTTCAGTCTTTTTAAGGCCTGTAATATGTTTAATTACTCGATTATACAATTTATCCGCCTCCTTGAGAGTGGTCGGATGCATTTTCCAATTGCCTATGATTATTTTCTTGTTGGACATATGGCAAATTATATCATAACGCGGTAAAATAAAGTGAATGATTTCAAATACTCACAAAAAGGGATTTACTTTGGTTGAAACATTGGTGGGAACAGCTGTTTTTGTCGTAATTGCAATTGCGGCCTATCAAGCTTTTACTGTACTAATGAATGTTGTAATAATCACAAGAGCCAAAGTAGCTGGCACAGAGCTGGCCAATGAAAGATTTGAGATAATTCGCAATCTTTCTTATAACGATGTGGGCATATTGGGAGGTATACCAGTTGGAAAAATAACCAGAACACAGACTCTAACTAGAGATAACTTTACTTTTAATGTCACTACAACTATCAGAAACGTCGATGATGCTTTTGATGGCACAATTGGTGGTAACCCAAATGACACCTCACCAGCTGATTATAAATTGGTGGACTTAGATATAACCTGCGCAAATTGTAAAAATTTTGCACCGGTAAATTTCACCACCCTAATTGCTCCCCATGCTTTAGAAACTGCATCGACCAATGGTGCACTTTTTATAAGAGTATTTGATGCAAATGGTATACCTATTCCCCAGGCCTTGGTTCATATTGTTAACACTCTAACCAATCCAGATACTATTATCGACGAAACAACCGACAATAACGGTTGGATAAAAATTATTGATGCCCCAGCCGGAACCAATGCCTACAACATAACTGCTACTAAAAATGGTTACACAACTGATCAAACATACCCAATCGGTGGAGCAGCTGGCTCCGATCCCGCCAAACCCGATGTTACCGTGGTGCAACAACAAATTTCACAAATTAGTTTAGCTATAGACAAAATAAGTTCTTTAACCACTACCACACTTGATGCGTCTTGTGTGGCAATACCGTCAGTTGGGTTTTCTTTAACTGGTAGTAAATTAATCGGAGTAGGTATTTTAAAATATCCAACTCAAAATTTTACTACTAATGGAGCAGGAGTTTACAATATCCCTTCTATTGAATACGATACTTATTCCACCCTACTCACAGGAGCATCTTATGACCTAGCGGGAACAAACTTAACTCAAAACTTCTTTCTTAATCCAAACGAAACCGGAATTTTGAAATTAATAGCTGTGCCGCACGTATCTCAAGCACTGTTGGTGAATGTGGAAACTTCTGCAGGTGTTGCCATAGATGGTGCCACTGTGCAATTACAAAAAACAGGTTTTGATGAGACAAAAACCACAAATTCTGGAACCTGTCCTACTCCTGGACAAGTATTTTGGAATGGAATTAGCTCTGGCACATACACCGTAAACGTATCCGCTCCCGGCTATCAAGACAACACTGTTGCAAACTATTCCATTTCTTCGCCATGGCAAAACTTGAGTATAACTTTAATGCCATAAATTATGATTAAAAAAGATTACAAAAAAAATAAAAGAAGTCTGGGGTTTACTTTAATAGAAACCTTATTTGTTGTATCAATTTTTGTTGTAGTGACTGGGGCGATGACCATGTTTGCAAGAAATACTTGGCATTACAATTCTTTTTTGAGTTCTTCGCTTTCAAGCATTAATTCGGGAAGAATCGCCATTAAAACCATGGTCGCCGAAATTCGTACTGCTTCTTCGGGTAGCGATGGGGCCTATGCTGTAAGCTCAGCAACTTCGACTAGATTTACTTTTTATTCAGATATTTATGATAATGGCTTAAAAGAAAAAGTGAGTTACTTTTTAGAAGGAACAAATCTTAAAAAAAGTGTAATAATTCCAACAGGAAGTCCGCTCGCTTATACTGGAGCTGAAATAATCACAACCCTAATACCAAATGTAACCAACACTTCCATATTTGATTACTACGACAAAAATTATGACGGCACAACATCACCACTACAACCCGCAGATATTCCTTCTGTTCGGTTAGTAAAAATCACAGTCATTGTCGACGACAACCCCAGCCGAGCCCCAGGACCTATCACGATTTCTTCTCAAGTAACCCTAAGAAACATAAAAGATAATCTATGATTACAAAAAATAACAAAAAAAATCGTGGATCACTCATAGTCCAGGCTTTGGTTTTTGGGTCTGTGGCTATTCTAATCATCGGAGCGTTTGCGACTTATGCTGCTACTTCATTAAAGATAAGTAGATTAACTTATATAAAAGAACAGGCTTTCCAGGCATCAGAGGCTGGTATTGATTATTATCGATGGCACCTGGCTCACGCAGTAAGTGATTATCAAGATGGCACAGGTGGTGCTGGGCCATATGTGCACCCTGTCCAAGACAAAGATGGTAATACTGTCGGTCAATTTTCTTTGACTATTACAGCACCGACACAAGGATCGAGTCTAGTAAAAATAAGATCGAGTGGCACGGCCACCGTTGACTCCTCCCAAATCCGAACAATCGAGACTCGAGTAGCCATGCCATCAATCGCTGAAAATGCTTTCGCCGGAAATGATGCTATGCGTTTTGGGGCTGGTACTGTGGTTTTTGGATCAATCAAATCCAACGGGGGTATACGCTTTGATGGAGTAGCTCACAATGTGGTCAGTAGTGGTGTAGCCACATATACTGACCCAGATGGCAACTGTAGTGGAAGTGGAAACGCTAGTGGAAATTATGGTGTGCACACTTGTGTATCACCGGCTGACCCAAAATCTCCATCTGCGCTTTCGGCCCACTCAGATGTCTTTGCGGCTGGACGTAAAATGAGCCAACCGACAATTGATTTTTCAGGATTCACAGCTGACATCGGTAACCTAAAAACCCTAGCTCAAACAACTTCTGGATTTTACCGAGCTGCCGCCGGCAATGGATATGTCGGATATCATATCGTGTTAAAAACCAATGATACCTTTGATTTATACAAAATCAATTCTTGGGCGAGTGTCGGGGCTTGCAATGGTAGTGGTTCTGAAAGTTCGAGTTGGAGTATAAATACTCAAACCTTACAAGGTAATTATGCCTTCCCGACCAATGGAGTGATTTTTGTTCAAGATCATTTAGTTATTGATGGAAAAATTAACACCGCTCGACTCACCATAGTCGCGGCGCTACTACCCGAACCTGCTTCCAGTCAATACAAAAATATAATTATCAATAACGATTTAACTTACACAAATTTTGATGGCACAGATTCTATCGGTCTAGTGGCTCAAAAAGGAGTCATGGTGGGATTATTTAGTGAAGATAATCTCATTATAAACGGAGCTCTGATGGCTCAACATAACTCAGTGGGTAGGTTTAAATACCTGGGAAACAGCAGTTGCACATACAAAAGCCGATCTATGATTACTCTCTACGGCATGATTGCTTCTTATGCCAGATATGGTTTTGCCTACACCGGATCACCAGCCACAGGATATATCACTAGAACCATCAACTATGACGCCAACATGCTTTACGCCCCACCACCAAGCTTTCCGCTCACCTCAAACCAATACCAGATATTGTCCTGGCAAGAAATAAAATAAATTTAATTAAGTTGATTGATTTTGATTACCAAATCACTGATCTCACCTTTCTTTTTATCAAAATCTTGTTTTAGTTCTGCGAGTTCTCGTTCCAGTTTTTTCTCATCATCTTCTTCCCTCTCTTCACGATAAACCAAAGAAGAATCTGGGCCAGCTGCACTATGAGACAAACGCTCTATCTCTATTTTAATTGTATTGATTTCTTCCTGTAGGTGTCTTTCTTTGTTTTTATCATCAGCAATTTTTCGCTTGATATCTTCTTCTTCCCTAGATTCACCTTGTAAATCCTTATCTTGATTCGATTCTTCAGTTTGTATTTGGCGAAGCTCGCCCTCAAGTCTTTCTAATCTAGATTTTAATTCATTTATCTCTGTTTTCTTTCTTTCTTCCAACGAGTGTTCTTCGGAAATTTTTCTCTGGGTGCCGCCTTTATCCATAGTCTCTTCCCGCAACCGTGCTTCATCAGCCACCAAGTCAGATTGGGTGTGCTTTAAATCATCATTGAGTCTGGTCAACTTGGACTTTAATTCCGAAACCTCTCCTTGTGCTCCATGCCCAGCAAATTTCTCTTGAGCTATTTTTCTTTTTTCTGCTTCTACATCACTCTTTAATATACGAAGTCTGTTTTCTTCAGTGCCAATTTTTAATTTTAATTTTTCGATATCAAAGTTTAAATTATTCAACTTGAGCTGTAGTTGACTTCTGGCTCCCGCACGAATACGTGCTTGAGCAATCTCAGTATCTCTTTTGGCTTCTTCGGCTGCTAGTCTCCTTTTTTGATCATCATTTAATATTGACATATTGGCATTATACTACTTTATATCATTCAAGACCGAATACAATGGAGAAATCATAGAAACAGCAAAAAATCCAACAGCTGAACCGATCACAACCATCAAAATCGGTTCGATAATTGTTGAAAGATTTTTTGTTTTATTTTCAATTTCTTCTTCATAAAACAAGGCTATTTGCATCAACATATCCGACAGTTTTCCTGTCTCCTCTCCAACCTGAATCATTTCTGACATCATGGTGGGGTATAAATTAGGATGAGCCTTAAAAACATCAGAAAATGGTGCCCCATGCTCCACTGATTCTTTAGATTCACTTAATACTTTTTTGTAATAGAAATTTTGCAAAACATCTTCAGTTATTTCCACTGCTCGCACGATAGACACACCAGCCAAAAGCAAAGAAGACATCGTGCGGGCTGTTCGCGCAGTATTTAATTCTTTAGTCATGGTTCCAATGACTGGCAACTTTACCAAAAGTAGATCAATATATTTTTCCATAAATTTAGCCTTGAAAATAGAATAAAATACGAAAGCCACAAGAAAAATAGAGACGAAAGTTAGAATTAGATGCGAAGAGAAAAAACCACCCAAAACTACTATCAACTGTGTCGATGCTGGTAAATCTACATTTAACTCTTGAAAAGTTTTAGCCAAAGTTGGCACAACAAAAGCAAACATGAGAACTCCAATCACAATCATGGCAAAAAATATAACCCCTGGATATACCAGAGCGCCGCTTATTTTTTTTGACAAAGAATGTGATTTTTCTAAATTTAATCCAATATCAGACAAAGCTCCGGAAAGATTGCCTGACTCTTCCCCTGCTTTTGACATCGATATAAAAAGTTTTGAAAATACACGAGGGAATTTTGTAAGTCCAAAAGAAAAAGTTTCTCCAGCATTTATTTCATTAGACAATGACACCAATATTTTTGTGAAAACAGGATTTTTGGTTTGTTTTTGCAAAACAGACAAAGCACGATTTAAAGAAAGCCCGGCTTTCAACATTCCAGCAAGATTTTTTGTGAACAAAATTTTTTCGCTTATACTTACCCGCCCAAAAAGATTATTAAAATCTAGCAACTTTAATGAATTGTTGTTTACTAAACTTATGGAAATCGGAACACTGCCTCGAGAGCGAAGTTCGCGAGCCAGAGCAAAACGACTCACCGATTCAAGGTTGCCTTCAATAATTTCTCCATCCTGTAATTTTGCCCTATAAGAAAAAAGCATAATTTATTTTTATTCAGAAACCACTCGAAACACTTCTTCAAGAGAAGTTACACCCAACACAGCCTGAAAAACTCCATCTTCAAACATGGTCATCATGCCTTCTTTTTTAGCTTGTGCCTCTACATCATCTTGTGAAGAACCTTTAATAATCATTTCTTTAATAGTCGGTGTAACTTTCAATACTTCATGCATCCCGACACGATTAGAATACCCGTCTTCTAGATCGTTCGTCTTTACCGGTCTATAAAAAGGAATTTTGTCCCAAGTATCTGTTGCCCCAACAATTTTTTCCTCTTTTAGAAAAGCCAACATGCGATCAAGGTCTACAATCTTCGCTAAATTTTTTATCTCTACCGGAGATAAAAAATATTTTTCTTTATTTGGCATAAGTCTACGCACAAGCCTCTGGGCAATTATTGTTTTTACTGTAGCTGTAATAAGAAAAGGCTCAACTCCCATGTCTATCAAACGAGGAACCGCTCCTGCTGCAGAGTTCGTGTGAATTGTGGACAGAACCAAGTGACCAGTCAAAGAAGCATTGACCGCCAATCCTGCTGTCTCACCGTCACGAATCTCCCCCACCATCACAATGTCTGGATCTTGGCGCAAAAGTGAACGTAAACCATTAGAAAAAGTCAGACCAATTTCTGATTTTATTTGAGTTTGATTTATACGAGGCATTTGATATTCAATCGGGTCTTCCACTGTCGAAATATTTACTTCTGGTTTATTTAAAATTTCAAGCATTGTGTATAGGGTCGTAGTTTTTCCAGAACCAGTCGGTCCTGTGGCCAAAATCATACCTGTTTTTTGTTTTAATGAACTTTGAATACGCTCAAGAGCTTCACCATGAAAACCGAGAGTTTCAAGAGTAAAACCGTGAGAATTTTCTTTGAGTAGACGGATGACGGTTTTCTCACCAAAAAATGTTGGTAAAATCGAAACACGGAAAGAAATCTTTTCGCCGTTTTCTTCTTTTTTAAATCTTCCGTCTTGGGGAAGTCTTTTTTCATCAAGTTTTAAGTTGGCCATGACTTTAATACGTGCCGTAATACCAGCTGATGCATTTTTGTCCAAGACCATCGCATCATGCAAGATTCCATCAATACGATAACGGATAGTTAAATCTTTCTCCCCTGGTTCAATGTGTATGTCTGAAGCATTTTGTAAAATAGCATGCACCACCAAAGAATCGACAATCTTAATCACCGGCAAATCTTCTGCCATTTCTTTTAATTCTCTTTCTGTCTTGTCAGTAACATTGTCGGAATCAGTAGCAACCTCACTAGATTCTTTTTGAATAATATTCCCAAATTCTGCTTGTAAACTTTGTCGGTATTGCACTAGCACAGCCTTCATTGAAGCTGAGTCAGTAAGCCGCGGCAATATCTTGAAACCCGAACGTTTTTTTATAAAATCAATCACCGGCAAGTCGTCGACATCCAACATTGCTACTTCTAGACCGTTACTAGTTTGTTTATAAGCAACAATATTATAATTTCTAGCAATTGGTTCAGGAATCAAAGACAATACAGATAAATCAACTTTTTGTTTAATTAAATTAACAAAAGGAATACCTAAAACAAAAGCCTCCATTCTTTTTAAATCAGACTCAGATATCTTTCCGTCCGAAAGTAACACGTTACCAAGTTTTTGTTTTTTTTCTTCAGCCTTTTTTTCCGATATATCCAGATCTTCTGGGTTTACTAATCCAGAATCTAAAATAAATTTTTTCAGCTGTTTTTCATCAATTTGCATTAAGTATAGTATATCAAAAAATCCCCTTGAAAACATGTTTTCAAGGGGATTTTTATTTTAGACTAAATTAATTTTCTATAAAGAAAGGAGTTTTTCTTACTTTAACTTCTACTTCCCCAGAACCACCATCATTATTACAAATAACATCATATTTCTTGGTCAGATCAGGAGTAAATGTAACAGTACCAGATGGATTACCTATGCCATCGGGAGGGTTGTCTGTATCAGTACTAAAATTAACACCCACACTGGTAGTAGAAGTAGCTGGACATTCCCAATCAATTGTAATAGTGCCTCCAGAAGTTATGGTACAAGTAGAGCCTTCACACACACAAGAAGTATTTGTACCGCATTTAGGTGCTACCACTCCCACATTCACCCAAGCAGAATCTGTCACAGTCGACCATGTTACGGCGTAAACTTGTTTAACTAAATCAAGTAATGAAAAAAAGTTGTTTGTGTCTTTTGCGGTCAGACTACTGTCTTGTCGACATGTTATGGTATATTCATACGATCCATTTGTATTCGCAGCCGTGATATCCACATTACTATCAGATACTGGTCTCGAACCATTACTCCATCCATCTCCCGAATATCCATCACTCGAAGAACAGGTTCGGGAAGAATGCCCAAATGAATCCCAAGACAACTGAACTACTTCTCCCTTTAACACATTCATGGCACCAGCTGCTGTGTCGTGGTTAGCACCATTCAATTTCAAATCTACAGAAAGTCCCGCCGAAACAGAAGTACAAGAACCATTTATCCAAGCTGTGCCAGAAATACAATTTGCATAAGCAGTTACTGTCGCTAATAATTTTTCATTATTATATAAATATAAATTTCTACTATTATAATGAATGGGCACAGACAAGCTACCAGTGTGCCCAGTGGCAACTACTGTATTGGGAGCTGGGTAAGAAGAAGTTACTTTGGTTGTCGCGCTTTCTGGGTTGACCACACTCCAATCAATAGTAGTATTACACGATGTCCCACCTGACGGGATACTGCAAGTTAGCGGAGTTGCCGTCAAAGCTCCAGTCATTGGAGACGGAGCGCAAGTAATTGCACGAGGAGTCAAATTTAAGGCTGTGCGTGAACCATCTTGCAAATCTATCGCGTAAGCATAAAGAGAATGAGCAGTATTATCTTTCAAAGATAGTGGAATAGGCCAAACGAATCCATGATCTTTACTAATGCCAGCACCAGGATTTAAATCAGATCTTGTTAAATTTGCAGAAAACTCACCGACCGCAACCTTGTTTGCAGCGTATGGCCCATCAAAAATTTGAATTGTCACAGGAGAATTTGGCGCGTCCCAATCTAGCGCCCAACCACCAGCATCTGTGCAAGTGGCAGAATCATGAGAACCGACTGGTAAATTGTTTGAACAAGAAGTTCCATTCCAAGGAGTCGCGGTGTTACAAACAGTAACTGTCGCAGTCTTTAACTTTTCCGCATTGTTGTAGAGATAAAAAGTAGTGACACCATCCAGACTCACACCATTAGTACCTAAATTTGAATTGAAAGGAACAGCAAAAACTACGTTGGTTCCAGTATTTCCAGAAGAAGAAGCTGGAGTCGCTCCGCCGTTGTTGGTCACAGCTGAAGTCGCTACTGGATTATCTGTCGTCCAAGACAAAGTAGCATTACAAGTCGTCGCACCTGAAGCCAAAGTACAACCTTGTGAAGCAGGAGTGAGTGTTCCAGACATTGGATTAGCACTCACGGTCACCGTGGTTTCTGCCCAAGCACTAGCACCGCTACCATCATTGTAACAAGTAATACGATATGTGGTTGTCGAAGTAGGGTAAGCTGTAGTGCTACTAGCTGGGGGCACACCTTGTCCATAAAAAGCCGGTAATCCGCTTGTGGCGGTGCAACCATCAGCATTGGTAGAACTCCAAGACAACTCTGTTCTACCTCCAGAAATCACCGATGAAGGATCAGCACTAATTGAGACCGTTGGGGTCACTTTGGCTTGAGAGCAAGATGCGTCACTACCACCGTTTGTTCCAGCACATGTCCAAGTATAAGAGTTCGTGCCGTTGTTTGTATTGGTGCTATTTCCGGCATTACAAGTGTAATGAGAAGAAGCACAAGAACCATTTACTTCGGGACTAGCAGCAAAATTAATATTTACCGTCCTTGCTGCTGTAAGTGGAAGAGGAAGAGGACTAGGACCCTCACAATTTTGTTCAACAAAAACTTCAATCGATCCATTTCCACTTGAAACTAAATATGTATACTCTCTTCCTTCGGAATTTGGACCAGGGTAAGTATTATAATTATCAGGAAATGAGATGTAATTAGGAGAACTAGGTTCAGCATATGTGTAAACATAAAACTTAAAATTACTTAAGGGCATACTGGCCGGATTTCCAGGAATATCAATACTAATACTGGGATAACCAATTTCACTACATAAAGCTATAGCGGAAACATTTTTAGGAGGAATTAAAACAAAAAAACTAAAAACAAAGCTACTTATTAAAATAAATGCAAAATATTTAAATTGTTTTTTCATGTCTGTAAATTATATCACAAGCAAAATAAAAACAGAAGAAATTTAATATGAAAATTGAGTGCGGGAGGTGACAGAGTCACCTCCCGCATCCAACACGATTCCTACTTGAGGTCTACGTAGACCTCCACCGGTTCTACTGTTGGTGTGGTGGCTTTGAAGGCCACCCTGTTTGCCGGTTCCGGCAACCAGGTAGGTGGGCGAGTCGATGCGGTCCCGCAGTCCGCAACGACAGCCGACTGTGAAGCTCCGAGGTATTTCTCCCCGGAGATTCCCACCCAAAAAAGCTCGAACCTCCAGGTCACCCCCCCGGTCCCCTTGCAAGTGTATTGCACGAGTGACTGGGTGGCAACAATGACGTTCACGGCGAACGTCGGTATGGGGGTCGGCGTCGGGCTTGCGGTAGCCGACGGACTGGCGGGTGACGACCCGCAGGCGGTGTTAGTCGCCATCACCAGGATGGCAACCAGCATAAGGACGAACTTCATAACAATAGCCTCCTATGGGCCATGGCTCCAACAAAGGAGCGGTTGTCGTAGAACGACGCACTTGCTCAGGATTAAGCAAGGTATTCTAGATATATTATACCATAAAATATAGACAAAATGCAAATAAATGTGTATAAAGTGTGGATAATCCCCAAAACCAGTCTAGTGGAGAAAAATTGCAATAAAAAAGGTATTGTGCTATTATATTGTGGTATAAGTCCTGTCGCAACAGGGCTTTTATATTGATTAAAAGGCTAGATTTGGGACGAAAAACCTCAAAAAAGCTAATAAAATCAACATTTTTAGTAAAATTAAATAATCATATGTTAGATCTAAAAACATTCAAATCAGCCTTAGAACAACTAGAACAAGAGCGAAAAATTCCAAAAGAAAAAATACTCGATGCCATCGAGCAAGCCATGGCTGCAGCTTACAAAAAAGATTACGGGAAAAAAGGACAAATTGTCCGAGCTAAATTTGATATGGAAACTGGTAAAACCGATTTCTATCAAATCAAAATCGTCGTCGATGATAGTGTGGCAATTATTGGTGATGTTGAAGTCGAAGAGGGCGACGAACGCGTGCATTTCAACAACGAACACCACATCTTGCTAGAAGATGCCAAGAAAATAAAAAAAGGTGTCGAGCTAAATGACGAAATCGTCTTCCCTCTCGAAGCCAAAGATGATTACGGACGTATTGCGGCACAAACAGCCAAGCAAGTCATCATCCAAAAGATTCGTGAAGCGGAAAGAACTTCAATTATCGATGAATACGGCACCAAAGAAGGTGAAGTAGTCTCTGGTGTGGTTCAAAAAATCGAAAGAGGCAATGTATATGTAGATTTCAATCGCGCTACAGGTATTTTAGCTGTCGAAGAACAAATTCCTGGAGAATACTTCCAACAAGGTGGACGCATCCGAGCTTATTTGTATTCAGTCGAAGATAGTCCTCGTGGTATCAATTTGCGATTATCGAGAACTCATCCAAAATTTATTGAAAAACTTTTCTCTATTGAAGCTCCGGAAATACAAAGCGGAATTGTGGAAATAAAATCTGTCGCTCGTGAAGCTGGAGCTCGATCCAAAATCGCTGTGCACAGCAACGATGAGCACATCGATGCTGTCGGTTCTTGCGTCGGTCAAAAAGGTACTCGAGTCAACACTATTACCTCTGAATTAGGTGGTGAAAAAATCGATATTATTCCTTGGTCAGAAGACCCAAAAGTCTTTGTTACCAATGCTCTTTCGCCAGCCAAGGTCCTCTCGATCGACATCGACGAAAAGGAACACAAAGCTACCGTAGAAGTCACCGAAGACCAACTCTCACTCGCTATAGGTAAGGGTGGACAAAATGTTCGTCTAGCCGCCAAGCTCACTGGTTGGAGAATAGACATCAAGGGTGATGGAGCTCCAAAAGAAGAAAAAGTTGTTGAAAAAACAGAAGAGTAAGACTATAATAAACTTATGGCAAACATAAATCATAAACCTTCTAAGTTCATGCTAAATTTATTGCATGTTCTCCCAGCATTTGTAGATGAAGAAAAAAATATTATAAACACTATTGTTGAGATAAATTCTGGCACAATAAATAAATACGAACTGATTACTGAAAGCGGAACATTAAAATTAGACCGTGTGGGCTATTCGTCTCTCGCCTATCCAGTTGCTTATGGAGCAATTCCATCGACCCTGGACGAGGATAATGATGCATTAGATGTATTAATCGCTGGTGTAGAAGAACCGTTACCCGCTGGATGTCTCGTGGAAGCCAGAATCATCGGCATTATGAAATTTGTTGATGGTGGCGAAGTGGACGACAAGGTGATAACAGTATTGAGTGATGATAAAAGGATGGAACACATTACATCATTTGAACAACTAGGTGAACACGCCATCAAAGAAATACAACATTTTTTTGAACACTACAAAGACTTAAAAAAACCTGGCACATGCGAAGTAAAGGGTTTTCTGGGCACAAAAGAAGCCTTGGAAACTATAAAAGAATGCGCGAAAAGATACAGCGAAATCTACGCTAAAAACTTAGAATAGGCTCTCTTTATTCTGTGTGAGTTTTAGTATATACTAAACTAGTGTTTGATTATTAATTTAGTTAACAATAATTTATGAAAAAATATATTGGAATTTTGGTGTTTTTTGGTTTGATATTATCATTAAATTTAGCTAATCTCGCTATGGCCAAAGACGGCTCAGACGATAGTTCTGAGTCTGAATCATCTGACTCTTCGAGTGTGAGTGGAGATGCCAAGGATTCTAGTGGCGAAGCGGAATTAGAAGATGAAAACGAAGCAGAGGTAGAGGACGAATTGGAGGTGGGACGACCGAAACCACCAGTAAATAATTTACTTAGAGAGCAAAGAAAAACTTTCAAAGAAGACGCAAAGGCTAATCGTGACGCTTTCAAGGAAACCAAGAAAGGAGAACGAGATGCATTTAAGGATGAAATGAAGACTAATCGTGAGGCCTTAAAAGAGACCGGTAAGGCAGAACGTGAAGCTCTAAAAGCTAAGTTTGAAGCCCAAAGAGAAACTTTCAAGACACAAATCAAGACAGAGAGAGAAGCCTTTGTGACTAAACTAAAAACTGAAAAAGATGCGTTCCTAGCTGAATTAAAAACAAAAAAAGAAGCCTGGAAACTAGTAAAGGAAGAAAAGAAGGCAGAATTTTGTGAAAAAGCTAAAGAAACTTTCTCAAGTAAATTTTCTGAAGCAATCTCAAAATTAGAAGGTTTCCAAACTCGTGTCGGTGAAGCAGTCGTTAGTTTGAAGGCTGATGGTAAAGACACAACAGCAGCCGAAGAAGCGCTTAAATTATCAAAGACTAAACTCGCTGATGCTAAGGCCAAGCTAGCTGGAGTCAAAGATGTAGTTCCTGAAACCACTTGTGCCGATATGACTGCCGAAGTTTTTGCCCAAATTAAACTACAAGCTCGTGAAGCCAAAGATTTATTAAAAGAATCGAAGGATTCTTTACAAGTCTCAATCAAAGAATTAAAAGCTCTTCGTGGTCTAGAGACTGAAGATGAAAGTGGAGATGACAATGGCACCGATGCAACTGGCACAGACGACACTAGTGCCCCTGCGACAACAGAAACTACTACAAATTAAATTATTATTTAATAAAAAAATATGGATTCAAATAAAAAATTAGATGGTGCATTGTTGGGATTAGTTGTTATTATTGTTATTTTGGTAATTGGTGGTATCTATTTATTCAATAAGGCCTCTGTGGACCGAACCACTCCCGCAACTACCGCAGACGTCAAAGATATCTTGACACCGACAGACATGAATTCCCCAACTAAAATCGAAGCTGACTTAAACAACATCGACCTAAACAGTCTCGATACTGATTTGTAATCAGAACTTATAAAGTAATTCTCGAAACTGATGCAAACAAAAATAACCAAACTACCGAAGAGCGAAATCGAAATCGAGGGAGAGCTAGATGCTGATGTCTTTGAGACTTATTATGCTCGTGCTTTAAAAAAAATTGGGGAAAATGTAGAGATCGATGGGTTTAGAAAAGGCAAAGTTCCAGAAAATATCTTAAACACCAAAGTACCAGAAATAGCCATCTTGGAAGAAATGGCCCAACTAGCCTTAAATGAACACTACCCCAAAATACTAGACGAGGAAAAAATAGATGCTATAAGTCGTCCAGAAATTTCGATCACCAAATTGGCTCGTAAAAATCCACTTGGATTTAAGATAAAAACAGCGACATTGCCAGTGATAAAACTTTCTGACTATAAAAAACTAGCTAAAAAAATACTATCCGAAATAACTGAAAAGGATAAAGACGTAACTGTGACTGATGAAGAATTGGAAAATACAATTCTAGACATACGAAAATCTCGTGCACCTAAAATAGACATGAAAGATATCCCGGAAGTTGCCAAGGATGGCGCCGAGGGTAAATTACCGGAGCCCGAACTTCCAGAATTCAATGATGAGTTCGTAAAAGCTCTTGGTCCGTTTGAAGGAATTGAGGATTTCAAAACAAAGCTAAAAGAAAACATTGGTGTAGAAAAAGTAAACACACTCAAAGAAAAAACCAGAGTAAAGATAATCGAGAAAATAATCGAAGAAGCTGAACTCGAAGTGCCAGATATTTTGACAGAAATCGAAGTAGATAAAATTCTCTACAAAATGGAGTCTGATATTTCGCAAATGGGTCTGCAGTTTGAAGAATACCTAAAACATCTAAAAAAAACTCGTGAGGAACTACGGGGAGAATTTAGAAAAGATGGAGAAAAAAAGGCAAAGCTAGCTCTTATCTTAAATGAAATAGCTAAGATAGAAAAAATTGTGGCTAGTCCGGAGGCTGTGGCACAAGAAGTAGCACACATTCTCGAGCACTACAAAGAAGCTGACCCGGAACGAGCTCAAATGCACGCGGAAAATGTCCTCACCAACGAAATGATTTTCAATTTCTTGGAAAATCAGTAGTCTCTAAAGTCCAAAAACGTGAAGCAAAAGCGCCATCCGAGTATACAGGCCATTTTGTGCTTGCCGGAAATATGCAGCACGTGAATCCGAATCTATTTTAGGATCAATTTCATTCACTCGAGGTAAGGGATGCATAATAATTGCCTCTTTTTTTAACTTTTTAACATGCTCGGTCTTCAACAAAAATGCGTCTTTAACTTTCTCATAATCAGCCACATTTTTAAAACGCTCTTTTTGGACTCGAGTCATGTATAAAACATCAATCTTTGGCAAAACTTCATCGAGGCTAGCGAGTTCTTTAAAGTTTACCTTGCTCTTAATCAAAGATTGTCGATAAGCATCGGCCAAAACTAACTCTTTGGGCGAAATAAAATAAAAAGTATTATTTGGGTAAAGATTTAACATCAACACCAGGGAACGAAGGGTTCGGCTATTTAAGACATCACCCACAAAAGCCACAGACAAACCGTTTAACTTGCCAAATTCTTTCTGGATTGTTAGCAAATCTAAAATACCTTGCGATGGATGTTCGTTTGCCCCATCCCCAGCATTAACGAGTGGTTTAGTTGTAACTTTTGCCGCTGCTTCGAGTGCGCCATCTTTTGGGTGACGAATAACAATTGCGTCAGCATACGAACAAAGCATGCGAGTGGTGTCTTCGATTGTTTCACCTTTATATGTCGAAGAGTTGACCATTGCATTTTCTGCCGAGATTACTTGTGCTCCGAGCTTTAGAGCCGCGGTCTCAAAAGACAAACGTGTCCGAGTTGAAGGTTCAAAAAAAATACAGGCTACTATTTTATCTTGCAAAAGTTTTTTTACTTTACCACTCTTGCATTGTTTCTCCATCAACAAGGCTCTAGCTAAAATTTTTTCTATATCATTTTTATTAAATTGTTTTGCCGACAATATATGATTCATATTTTTAATTTATATATTCTTTATACGACTTAATTTCTAAATCTTTTAAATTATACCTATCTAGAGCCTTAATAAAAGCACGGGCTAAGTGTAGATCCGTAAAAAGAGGGATCTGATTATCGACCGTAGCTCGACGAATCCGAAAACCATCAGTCTCCACTTGTCGCACTTGGCCTCCCGTCTTACTTAAATTTACCACAAAAGCTATACTCTTATTCTCAACAACATCTAAAACATTCGGTGATGCTTGAGATGCCTTACGAACAATCTTACACCCAACACCTTGTTTTTGTAAAAATTCTGCCGTCGTATCAGTCGCAAAAATATCATACCCAAGTTTAACCAATATTTTTGCTGTTTCTAAGAACTTGGCTTTGTTTATTTCGCCACCCAGAGAGAGTAAGACTGTTTTCATTTCAAAATCAAATTTATTTGTGCTTAATATAGATTTAAGTAATGCTTCATCATAATCTCGGCCAAAACAAGCCACTTCTCCCGTGGAAGACATTTCGACCCGAAGCACCGGATCAGCTCCGAGCAATCTGGCAAAAGAAAATTGGGAGGATTTCACAACCACAGCCTTTGGGTATATAAATTTATGTTGTTTGGCATTTCCAAAAAAACTATCCACAACTTTCTCTGGAAAATTGGTATTCATGGCTTTAGACAAAAAAGGGAAAGTTCGACTCGCTCGGAGGTTTACTTCGATGACATAAGGAATATTATCTTTGACTAAAAATTGAATATTTATCGGGCCGGTCACTGCAAGTTCACGAGTTATTTTTTTAGAAATTTCTCGCAACTGAAATTCTGTTGAAGCATATACTCTTTGTGTTGGATACACTATTGTCGCATCCCCCGAATGCACTCCAGCGTTTTCTACGTGTTCAGAAATACCATAAATCACAAGCTCCCCATTTTGGGCCACGGCATCAAACTCCAGTTCTTTGGCTGTTTCAATATATTTAGAAATTGTGACTGGGTGTGCCGGAGAAAGTACTGCGGCCTTGGTAACAAAATCTTTCAATTGCTCATTGTCGTAACAAACTCGCATCGCTGCACCAGAAAGAACATAAGACGGTCGAACCAACACTGGAAAACTTTCTTGTTCAGTAAACTTTATGGCTTGGGTCATGTTTGTAAAACTCGTCCATCTTGGTTGCAAAATATTTAATTTATCTAGAATTGCCGAAAATTTATTTCTATCTTCGGCTCTATCTATATCTTCTGCCTTAGTTCCCAAAATCTGGAAACCAGCACTGGTCAAAGATTGAGCCAGGTTATTTGGACGTTGACCCCCCACAGAAACAACCAAACCATACGAATCTTCAAATTCAAAAATATCAGCCACAGTTTCGAAAGATAAGTTTTCAAAATATAGCCTATCTGACATATCATAATCTGTAGACACAGTTTCGGGATTACAATTTACAATAATTGACTGTTTTTTGTATTTTCTAAAAGCCATAGCCGTATACACACAAGACCAATCAAATTCAACCGAAGACCCGATATGGTAAGGCCCACTACCCAAAACCATCACAGCTTTTTTGCCTAATGGCAAAACATCGTTATGTTTTCCGTGATAAGTTAGATACAAATAATTTGTTTTAGCTGGCACTTCTCCCGCCAAGGTGTCCACTGTAAAAACGGAAGGCTTTATTTTTAAATTTTTTCGTAATTCACGAATCTCTAATTCAGTTTTTCTACAAAGTCTCCCAATTTTTTTATCAGAAAAACCAGCTTGCTTTAATTCTAAAATTATTTCGTGAGAAAATTTATTTTTCTGTGTTTTAAGAAACTTTTGTTCTAACTTAACAATATTTTCAATACGGTGTAAAAACCAGGGATCAATGCCGGTAATTTTGTATATGGCGTCCACGCTCAATCCATCTTTCATGCTTTCAGCTACTGCAAAAAGTCTGCGTGGGGTGGGTGTGGTTAAAAATTTATGTATTTCTTTTTTATCAGAAAAACCATTATCTGTCACTCCTTCAGCTATACCAGATTGCATGCGAACAGCTTTCTGCAAGGCTTCTTCGAAGCTCCGCCCAATAGCCATCACTTCCCCGACAGACTTCATGGCACTACCAATACGCTCAACAGCACCAACAAACTTTACCAAATCCCATCTAGGCATTTTTACTACTACATAATCTAAGGCTGGTTCAAAAAAACTTTGGGTTACTTTCGTGATTTTATTTTCTATCTGAATTAAACTTTTTCCAAGAGCAAGCTTGGCTGCCACATAAGCCAAAGGGTAACCGGTGGCTTTGGAGGCCAAAGCACTCGAGCGAGACAAACGTGCATTGACCTCGATAACAAAATAATCCAATTCCCCATTTTTTGGATTTGGATTTAAGGCATACTGCACATTGCACTCCCCAACTATTTTTAAACTCTGCACAATTTTTATACTAGCCTCACGCAGACCGTGGTATTCGGCATTGGAAAGAGTCTGACTTGGAGCCACCACGATTGAATCTCCGGTATGTATGCCGAGCGGATCAAAATTTTCCATATTACACACGGTTACAATATTCCCAAAAGCATCTCGAACAACTTCGTATTCAATTTCTTTAAAATGATGCAAATATTTTTCGATTAAAACTTGTGGTGACACAGCCAAAGCACCTTTCACAATTTCTTCCAGTTCTTTTAGATTGTTGGCTACTCCGGATTTTTGACCACCGAGAGCAAAAGCTGCTCGAACCATCAAGGGATATCCAATCCTATTTGCTTCAACGATAGCTTCTTTCATATTTGTGGCGCTACCGGAAGGAGGCACTGGTATATTCATATTTCTCAAATGTTCGGCAAATTTTTCCCTGTCTTCGGTCAGTTCTATTGAAGCCACTGGTGTCCCCAAAACTTCAACGTTATATTTTTTCAAAGTCCCTTTTTCGTAAAGCTTGAGACCACAATTAAGTGCGGTCTGTCCACCAAAAGACAACATAATACCGTCGGGTCTTTCCTTGGCAATAACTTTTTCTACAAAATAATCATTGACCGGTAAAAAATACACTTCATCGGCCAGAGTTTTTGAAGTTTGAAAAGTAGCAATGTTTGGGTTTATTAAGATGACTTTAATTTTTTCTTCTTTGAGTGCCTTGATGGCCTGGCTACCAGAATAATCAAATTCTCCGGCTTCACCGATTTTCAATGCCCCGCTACCAAGTACTAAAATTTTTTTAAATTTTTTATTTTTCATTTGTTTTTTGGTACTTTTTTATTTGTTCTAAAAAATAATCGAATATAAAATCAGTATCGGTGGGACCAGGGTTGTCTTCCGGATGAAATTGCACCGACATGAATGGCAAGCTTTGATGAATAATTCCTTCGTTGGTATTATCATTCGCATTATAAAACCATTCTCGGAAATTATTTGGGATTTTACCGACAGCAAAACCGTGATTTTGGGTAGTCAAAAAGCACTTTGTGCCGGTCTTTTCATTTTTTACCCTTTCTACTACTGGTTGATTTTGACTACGATGACCAAATGGTAATTTGTAAGTATTTCCACCTGAAGCTAAAGCTAAAATCTGATTACCCAAGCATATACCCAAAATTGGTATATTTTTTTGCATAATTTTTTGGACATTTTTTATTGTAGCCTGGACCATTTTCGGATCTCCAGGCCCATTTGAAATAACCACACCTGAAAATTTAAAATCTAACTTGGTCACATCTGTATCCCACGGAACCACAACCACTTTTACACCCCTTTGAACCATTCGACGAATAATATTTTTCTTAGCCCCGCAATCAATAAGCACGATTGTATTTTCTCCCTCGCCACAAGACAAGATTTTCTTGGTACTAACTTCAGCCACTAAATTTCTTTTATTTGGGTCTTCGAATTTTATATCTGTACCAGAAGTATTGGTTAAAATTTTACCCAGAGTTGCCCCCTCGTCTCGTAATTTTAAAGTTAAAGCTCGCGTATCTTTTATCTCTAATGCTGGAACACCTTCTTTTTTAAGCCAGGCCCCGAGCGTCATTTCGCTCGCATGGTGTGAGGGTGTGTCTATGTAGCTTGAAACAATCAGCCCGGCCACTTGAATTTTGTCTGATTCAAATGATTCTTTGTTTGGCACACCATAACTACCCACCAAAGGAAAAGTTAATACTAAAATCTGTCCACGAAAAGAAGGATCGGTTAAAGCTTCTGGATAGCCCACCATACCTGTCGCAAAAACTACTTCACCTGAAATAGATTTCAGAGCACCAAAACTTTTTCCTTCAAAAGTTGAACCGTCTTTAAATATTAATTTACCTGTTTTATCGTTTGTCATAAATTTTTCCATTAACCATTGTCATCACCACGCTACCAGGAAATGTTACCCCGGAAAATGGTGACCACCCGCATTTTGTTTTTAATACATTTTGATTGATTGTAATTGGTTTACTCATATCTATTACGGTCAACGAGCCCACAAACCCCTCTCTCAACTCTCCATATTTATTTTTAGAAAATTGATTAAAAAAAACACCAGGATTAACACTACAAACTCGTGCAACTTTTTCAGCTGTGAAACCGTGTTCTTTGATTAACCACGTGGTAAAAGGCCCAAAAGTATCAAGATGGGGCATACCAGAAATACCTTTTTCTTTTTCTTGCATTGTATGCGGAGCATGATCTGTGGCTAGAAAATCAATACCCCCATTGCTTAGTGCTTCGATTAGAGCCAACCTGTTTTCTTTTGTTTGTCTAATTGGCGGATTCACTTGTAAATCTTTTTTATTTAAATTTGGCATAGTTTCATCAAAAAAAAGATGGTGCGGGGTAATTTCTACAGTTACATTTACTCCGCGATTTTTGGCCTCGGTAATTTTACGGACTGCTTCTATGGTTGAAGCGTGACAAATTTTTCCATTGATTTTATATTTTTCAATTAAATACAGAGCAAAATCTACTGCGGAAATTTCAGCCGAAGCTGGACGTCTAGCTTCGTGGGTCGAAGCATTTTTGTTTTCTTCTAGTTGTTTGGGGTCTTCGCAATGAAAACTAACATTTTCTCCAGAATATTTAGCTATAGCTTTTTCCAAATCTTCTTGATTGGTAAAAAATAATTCACCAATCGAATGCCCCATAAAAACTTTGTATGGAACTTTTTTTGAAAGAGGTTTAGTGTTATTCCCAATACCAGCATACAAAACAATTGGTACAACAGAATTTTTAGTTAATAAATTCTTGTCGTCATAACTTTTATCGTCGATTGGTGGTGTCAGATTGTTTGGCATATCCAAGAATGCCACAACTCCCCCATTTACTGCCGCTTGTGAAGCAGAAATAAAATCTTCTTTATGATCTTGACTATGATCGACACACTCTCTGGCGTGCACATGCAAATCTATAAATCCCGGGAAAATTAATTCTTCTGTAAAAACAAAATCGGCCTCACCTTTTGTTTCGCAAATTTTTGCAATCAAACCAGTGGTTTGGTCGATTTCAATTCGCCCTCTTTTGGTCTGACTACTATTTACAATTAATCCTTCAATACTAAGCATAAAATTTAGACAAAAAAATAACCCCGACAGGGGCTTTTGTAATAACAGAAATATTAAATTCAGAAATAAAGTATTGTGAGGTGTTTTTAGTATTTACCTTTTTTATTACTTTACACATTAGGTAAGATGTTAGCACGGCTTGAAAAAGTTTGCAATTCATATATACTTGGAGCATGTTAATACCCACAGTTATTGAAAAAAGTCAGTTTGGTGAGCGAGCTTATGATATTTACTCAAGGCTTTTGCGTGAACGTATTATATTTTTAGCTGGCCCCATAGACGACCACACAGCAAATATCGTCATAGCTCAACTTCTATTCTTGGAATCCGAAGATTCAAAGAAAGATATTTACTTATATGTAAACTCCCCAGGCGGATCAGTCACCGCAACTATGGCTATTGTCGACACAATGAACCATGTTCGCCCAGATGTAGCTACTTTCTGTGTTGGTATTGCTGCTTCCGGTGGAGCAATAGTCCTTTCGTCTGGCAAAAAGGGTAAAAGATTCATTTTACCAAACGCTGAAGTCATGATTCACCAACCCCTAGGTGGCGTCGAAGGTCAAGCCACCGACATAGCAATTACTGCCAAGCATATCTTGAAAACTCGTGACAATCTAAACAAGCTTTTAGCTAAAAACACTGGAAAAGCCCTATCTCAGGTAGAAAAAGACGTTGAAAGAGACTTTTTTATGGACGCTGAAGAATCTAAAAAATACGGTATTATCGACGAAATTGTGACCAAATCCAAGGCTCCAGTGGTTGACAAAAAGGCCTAAATTTCAAGATAGACAAAACCCAAACTATTTGTTATACTAAAAACGTTGAATTTTAAAAATTTATTTCGTTTATTTAACGTTGGTCTTAAGGGAATGTACCATATATTATGAAGTCTTCAAGCGAAAATATTAAGGATAGTTTCAAAAAAATAACTTCAGTCTTCACTTCTAGGAAAATTAAACTAGATATATAGTGGCACGTTCTTGTGAGCTGACACAAAGCTTATGAGTACACTAACAATAATTCTAATAGGATCCGGGGTTCTACTCCTTGGTATTTTAGTTGGATATTATCTTCGTTTTATCGTCGCCCTTGGCAAGCGTCGATCGATCGAAATCGATATCAAACAAATGATGGTCAGCGCCAAAGAAGAATCTCAGCGTATACTAGATGAAGCCAAGAAAAAATCTGAGGAGCAATTAAATGCTTCTCGAGAAGAAGAAAAAAAGAAGGGTCAGGAGTTGAAAGAAACCGAGAAAAGACTTATCAAAAAAGATGAGTTTTTAGACGCGCGTCAGATGGAGATCAACAAAGAAGTCGAGAATATTAAATTAAAGGTTGATGAGATAAAAAAAATCCAAGAAAAAGTATTAAAGATTGAAGCTGAAAAAATCACCGAACTAGAGAGAGTGGCCAAGCTTTCTGAAGTACAAGCTAAAGATGAATTATTAAAAGATATTGAAAGAAAATACGAAGAAGATATCTTGATAAAAATCCAAAAACTCGAAAATTCTAATGAAGAAAAATTGGAAACTAGGGCTCGGGA
>JAGNZX010000029.1 GCA_017984185.1 Minisyncoccota bacterium
GTTCCAGATGATATGCAGGGGACAACTTTATATCCTTTAAATCAGCTCAAAGATAAATTTCCTGAATTGTATGTTACTAAATCAGAAAAATACAAAGATCGTCCGCAAACGATGCAGTATTTTATTTCCAAGTTGGCGTGTCTATGGAATGACGTCTTGCACTTTTCTCCTGTTGATCCGGCAGAATTGAAACGAGCTTTAGTTGAGGCAGGTTTTCAACCCAAAGAATTGAAATTTTTTCAGGTTGACCCAGATTTATTAGATCCGAGCAAAACCACAGTATATCTTTTTGCTGAACAAACTAGGGTAGCAGATTTACAATCGGGAGACTTTGTGGATTATGATCCAAGTAAATTGCCAGGATATGCGGCCGTATCTCAGGTGACCAGGGATTATTACAAAGAAAGCAATGAGGCCGGAAAAATTCCTAAAGCTTTTGTGGGTGTTCCGCATATATTACACAAGGGGCCTATCGACATATCTGACTTGGAAGTCATTACAGTTTGAAAAATTTGTGGTAGTATGGGTTGGTTCTTTGGAGGCGTCGCATAGTGGTCTAGTGCACCACCTTGGAAAGGTGGCATGGGAGAAATTCCATCGAGAGTTCGAATCTCTCCGCCTCCGCAGTTTGAACGTAGTGAAAAAGAAATTGGAGGCAAGACCTCCAATTTCCAATACCGCCAATAGAAACTTCATTTAGGGCGAAGTTAGGAGTACAATAGAGGGATGAAATCCAAGTTTGAAGAGGAATTTAATAAAGCCTATCAAAAACTCAATAAAAACCAGAAAGAGGCTGTGGATGCTATCGAGGGCCCAGTCATGGTGGTGGCTGGCCCAGGGACGGGGAAAACCCAGATTTTGGCCCTACGTATCGCCAATATTTTGAGGCAGACGGATGCCAAGCCCGAAGATATTTTGGCTTTAACTTTTACCAACTCGGGGGTGATTTCCATGCGAGAGCGATTGGGCCAGATGATCGGCGACGCTGCTTATCGTATCAACATTTTTACTTTCCATTCTTTTTGCGAAAAGACAATCAAGGATTTTCCATTTTATTTTAAGCGTTTTGTCGGCGCGCGAGTCATCAACGATCTCGAGCGGGTAGAAATTTTAGAAGCAATTTTAAAGAAGAATGATTTTTCAGAACTCTCGACTTTTAACGATGAATTTTATTTCTTGAAAGATATTGTGCGGGCTATCAACAATATCAAGAAAGAAGGTCTGTCGGTCAAACAATTTGCTGAGCTCATTCCAGCTTGGCGAAAAGATTTGTTGGCAAACGAAGATGTCTATTACAAGCGAGACTATGGAGAATATAAAAAAGGTGACATCAAGCCAGCCGAAAAAGAAAAAATTGATCACAAGATTGAAAAGGTTAACGAATTGCAAACCATATTTGGCTTGTATCAAGCCGAGCTAGAAAAACTCGGTCGTTACGATTTTTCAGATATGATTTTGTCGGTGTTGGCTGAGCTCGAGACCAATGCCGACCTCAAGGCCGATTTGTCTGAAAAGTTTCAATATGTTTTAGTCGATGAACACCAAGATACCAATCGCGGGCAAAATCGCCTGATCGAACTTTTGACTGATGCGCCACATCTCGAAGGCCGAGCCAATATTTTTGCGGTGGGAGATGAGAAGCAGTCTATCTATCGTTTTCAAGGCGCGAGTCGAGAGACCTTTCGACATTTTGAGAGTTTGTATAAAGATGTCAAAAATATCACCTTGGCCGACAATTATCGCTCGACCGCGCCGATACTAAACTCGGCGACTTCGCTCATAAAAAACACTCCCGACTTGGCCGAGACTGAATTTTTACAGACTCATAGTGAAAAGAATGAAAAGGTGATAGTGAGAGAATTTTCAAACTTCAAATTTGAGCTTTTGCATTTAGCCGACGATATCAAGAAAAAAATTGATAATGGGGTCAAGCCTGGCGAAATCGCTGTGATATATCGAGCTCACAAATATGTCTATGACATCAAGTCGGTCTTTGATCATCGCGAGATACCCTACACGATTTTATCGAAAGGGCATATTTTAAATGATGGCAATATTCGCAACTTGATTACGATTCTTCGAGTGGTTCACAATCCAAACGATGAAGAATCTCTCGGTAAGGCTTTGTTTATAAATTTCTTGGGCCTAGATGCTTATGATTCGGTCCGAATTCTTGAGAAATTTAGACGGACACGCACTGAAGGCAAAAAGCATATTTTTGCTATTATCGAAAACAAAAAAGCTCTACAAGAAGCCGAAGTCAAAAATGCCGATAATTTTGTGGCTTTTGCTGAACTGATTAAGAAATTGAAAACCGAATCCGAGATGGGAGATTTTCCAAATTTTTTCAAATCGTTTTTGGAAAGTTCTGGTTATTTGAAAATCATGCTCTCTTCGGCTGATGGCCAAGATCGACTTTTGAAAATCGACAAACTTTTTGATGAGATCAAAAAACAAGCCGGCGAACGAGCCGACTATAAACTCTCCAACTTCATATATTTTGTCGACGCCTTTTTGAAATACAATCTCGATATCGAATCGAGTGCGCCAGAGATTGTCGAAGGAGTGAACCTGATGACCGCCCACGGCTCCAAGGGTCGCGAGTTCGAATATGTATACATTATCAACGCAATTCGCCGAGGTTGGGAAAATAGTGGAGCCAATGGTGGTATTGATTTACCGATCGAAGAATACGAAGGCGATATCGAAGATGAACGCCGGCTATTTTATGTGGCCATGACCAGAGCCAAACACCACTTGGCCATATCTTTTTCACGCAGCGACAACGAGGGTCGGGAAAATGAACCTTCAGAATTCTTGTCTCAGATTGACCCGGAAAGTATCGAGAGTGAAAATATGTCAGCCTTTGAAGAAAAAAACTTGAATCAATTATTTGATTTTGTGGCGCCGAATAAATCTCTAAAGTCGCTCCACCAAGCCGATTATATCCGGCAGATATTTTTCCGTCGGACTTTGAATGTCTCGGCCTTAAATAATTATTTATCTTGCCCGCTAAGATATTTCTATAAAAACTTGTTACAAATTCCATCGAGCTATGAATCACGTCTGGAATTTGGTAGCGCCATCCATGAATCCCTCGAAGAATTTTTCCGCCGGTCCAAAGAAGCGGAAAAGATTTTACCCAAGGCTAAATTGCTAGCGAGTTTTAAAGAAATTTTGGAAGGTAAATCGTTTAGTGATAAAGAAGAAAAGAAATTTAAAGAACGTGGAGAAGAATTGCTTTCTGAATATTACGATGCCTACGCCGACACTTGGACTCACAAGGTGGATTTGGAAAAATATATCAAGCGAGATTTTGAAGTCGAGAGCGGGGAGAATATCACCATCAGTGGTATGATCGACAAGATCGAATACTCGGACGATTTGTTTGGTGGGCGAGTCAATATCGTCGACTACAAGACTGGGCGAAGTTTTTCGGAAAAAACAAAAGACGAAAAGAAAGATTACGAACGCCAGATTGTTTTCTACCATTTACTTTTGGATGGCTATGATGAAAATGTCACCATCAACCAAAGCATGCTTGATTTTATTGAGAAAAATAAAAAAGGTGTATTTGAGCAACATTCTTTTCCGGTGACCAAAGAAAAATTGGATGAGTTGAAAACGGAGATAAACACTTGTGTGCGAGAAGTTTTATCACTTGAATTTCTTAAGAAAGGTTGTGGCAAAAGAGATTGTGAATGGTGTGGACTTGGCCAATAATAGGTAATATAAAAAACTATGTTTCACTTTATGACAAAAGAAGAGCAAGAGGCTGAACTCGAACGAGAGAGGGAATTTCAGCGTAAACTCGAGGAAGAATTGGAGTTGGAGCTCAAACAGGAAAGGGAAGAAAAGCTAGAAAGGGCGAAAGAAGAAGAAATCAAAAAAGAACTTGAAGAAGATGTTGAGTTACAGAGTGAATTGGAAGATGAGCGAAAAAAAGAATCTGAGTCGGATGATGAATTTCAAGAGATGATAGAACTCGAAGCAGAAATTGAAAACGAATCTTCGGGTGGGGACTAGAGTGCGGTATCAACTTTCCCTTTTTCCATTTGTATTCTGAAGTTACAATTTAATTTACTTACAAAGTCTCTGTCGTGACTGATGACTATAAATGTGACATCTGGACGAGCCGCTTTTTCTTTTTTTATTATTTCTACAATATCATCTTTAGTCTTTTCGTCTATAGAAGCCGTCGGCTCGTCTAGAAAAACTAACTTGGAATTTGTATTACGAATTTTTAGAAGAACTCGAGCGACACCAATACGAGATGCTTCTCCGCCGGAAGTCGTCCCCATATCTCCGCGCCCACCCTTGAGTGGTTCATTAATATTTTTAAATCTTTCTCCTAATCCAACTTCTCGAAGAACACCTTCAACCATACTATCATTTACTTCTTCTCTTAAACCAAAAATCACGTTTTTTCTTACCGTATCTTCGAGAATGTAAGGGAATTGAGATAAATAGCTCACAGCTGCATATATGGAATCCTCACCACTTCTTTTGATTTTATCCATATTTACTTCTCCTAGTCGCACTTCTCCAGCTGTGGGCTTGTAGTATCCTGAAATTACTTTCATTAAAGTAGTCTTACCCGCGCCACTGGATCCAGTCAAATCCACCATTGAACCTTGAGGAATATGTAGTTTAGGAATTTCTAAAATTGTTTTTCCTTCAAAAGTTATTTCAACATTTTCTAAATCAATGTTGCTTGATTTTATTTCACGCATTCCTACGCGACCTTTTTCTTTCTCGCGTTCTTCTTCTGCATAGCCGTTGAACATTAGATCCATTTCTTGAATTTCGGTGAAAGCCTCAATGAGAAGTGCTTTGGAGCTAATCATCTTGGCAATAGATTGTTGGAAGTTTCCAGAATATAACAAAGATGCCACAAACATGTCTGGCGATGCGCCAACAAGGAAACTTGTTATTCCAGCTATTATATAATTTAAAGACCCAGTAAGCTCGGCCACATTGTCTCGGATTTTACCAATATAATCTCGGTCAGATATTGCTTGTCGCTCTTTGGTCAACAAGGTTGACATATGTGTAGACAATTCTTCTTTCATTCCTGAAAGCACTACTTCTAGATGAGCAGCTAGCTGTTCTGATATTTGCTTTGCCACTTTTTTCCTTTGTTCTCGTGCTAATCTGGTTTTGCTTTGCCATCCAGTTGTTTTTTCTATATATTCATCCAAAGCAATCATTACTCCTGCTCCTAACACTGTAGCACCAGCCAGGGTCGGGCTCTTGTTGAAAAGCACGGCTGCGCTAGTGGCTAGAGTCACACAGGCAGGTAAAATGTCAAAACTAATAAGACGAAACACATCTTCATAACCCTCTCTAGCTTTCGCAATATTGTCTTTTATTCTATCTGCGCCAAAGGTAGCCATCTGGTCAGCTGGAAATTCAGCTAAATTTGTTGCAATAGTTTGTCCGATACCTCGTTCTTTACTAAAATTTTTATCTAAAAATTCTGTGAAATTTTTTTCAACATTAATAGAAATTCCCGCTGCTCCAGCGGTTAAAAGAGCGTAAAGCCCGATTTGTGTTATTAACTCAGTACCACCACCTTCCACAGCTTTTGCGATAAATTGAGGTGCGTAACCATTTATAAATGCCGGTACTAAAAGGCCAGCAGATAATGCCGTGTATTTGGTTTTATCCCCATGCATAAACTTTTTAAAGATTGACCCAATTTTTACTAGAATCTTAATATCGTGAACCTCGAGTTTATCCAGGTCTTCTAGCTTGCAAATATTGACGAGTTCGAGTATTTCTTGGTCGGTAAAACCAGCACTCGAATATTTTTCTTGTAGTTTTTCGGCAACTACCTTTTTTTTATCTTTTTCTGAGTAAAAATTTAATCTACGACCAGCATTTTCTGCAACTACATCTTGTTCAGCGGCTTCTACATTTTTTTTAAATCTCGCAGAGTTTTGAGCCATTCGAAAAGTATCGAAGTATAACTCTAAAGAGCTTAATAAAGCCTCTTCGTTGCCCGACAATAAACGCAATCGGTTTTCTGCCGTTACTACTCGAATTTCACCATCATCGTCTATTGTAGCGGTACCCTCGTTGTTGGGATTTTTATAGTTTGCAATTTTTAGAGCTAACTGAGTTATTTGTTGGCGAAGGAAAATTTCAATATCATCTAAGTATTCTGCTTTTCCAACTTGTTCAACAATGTGTTTACGCACATCGAGCATTTCTTGTACGAACTCTTGGGGAACTTGTTCTGTACCAAAAATTTCTAAACAAATATCCTTTATATGAGCTAAGTGCTCTTTTTTTGCTTTCATCAAATCATCCCGAGTTTGTTTCATTTCTTCTGTTTGTCTCAGTGTTGATTTTGGAGATAATTTTGGGTTTTTCGCATATCCTTCATTCATATATGGAATTATAGTCAATTATGGAACTCTTTGTCCAATATGAAAAGAATCTTGTATTTTTACCTTTTTACCGTTAAGATAAGTTTATGTTCAAGAAAGTAAATACTAAATCTAAAGAGGATTTGTTGCGGGATTTGCAAAATGAAGGTTTTGCCCGTAAAACCTTGTCTTTTTACCGTTATGTAAAAAT
>JAGNZX010000030.1 GCA_017984185.1 Minisyncoccota bacterium
CTTCAGATCCTAAGGACCCTCCTCCGCCAGCTGTTACTCTTCAGCATAAAAAGAAATCTCTCTGAGTAATCAGAGAACATGGTCGCAATGACCACTTTGGAAAAAGGAAGTCGTTGCGGCCTTTTTTCACGCCAATTTTTTTATTCTTTAAATTCAAAACCTAAGTGCTCGTAAGCTTTTTTGGTGGCGATTCGTCCGCGAGCTGTGCGTTCGAGTAATCCGAGTTGAATCAAATATGGTTCGATGACTTCTTCGATAGTCGCTTCTTCTTCGGAAAGGGCAGCACTCATGGTCTTTAGCCCGACTGGCCCACCATTAAATTTTTCTATAAGTATTTCTAAATATTTTCGATCGGAACTATTTAAACCAATTTCATCTATAGCCAACATGTTGAGTGCACCTTTTACAGTCTTACTATCAATATTTTTTTTATCTGTTTTATTTTCACTGACTTGGGCAAAATCGCGGACTCTTTTCAAAAAATAATTGGCAGTGCGCGGAGTAAAGCGACTTCTTTTAGCGATTTCATCCAGAGCATCTTTTTCAAAAGTAATATCCAAGAGCTTGCTTGATCGTTCAACTATCTGAGCTATCTCATCGTTTGAATAAAATTCTAAACGAAATACTCCACCAGAAAATCTGGAACGCAGGGGAGAGGAGACCATAGCCACTCGGGTGGTCGCCGCAATCAAAGTGAATGGTGGTAGGTCGAGTTGAATGGTGCGCGCGGAAGGACCCTTGCCGATGATGATGTCGAGCACGCCGGATTCCATAGCCGGGTAGAGTATTTCTTCTACCATTTTGTTTAAGCGGTGGATTTCATCGATAAAGAGAATGTCCCCAGCGGCCAAGTTTGTCAAAATAGAAGCCAGGTCGCCGACTTTTTCAATAGCCGGGCCAGAAGTTATTTTCATTTGTCGCCCAGTCTCCTTGGCGATCAAGTGAGCGATAGTCGTCTTGCCGAGGCCTGGTGGCCCATAAAACAAAATGTGTTCGGGAATGTGCCCACGTTCTTCGGCAGCCCGTAGTAGAATTTTCACATTGTCTTTTATGTGTTTTTGGCCGATATATTCGTCCCAAGCCTTTGGTCGTAGGGTGTGATCGAGAAAAGACTCATCTGCTGTAGCCGTATCAACCCCTTTATTATTACTGTTTTTATCACTTGACATTGGATTTAGAATATGCTATACTATGCACATAATACCTTTATTAACAGGGTATTAACATAGCTATACACATTATAGCATTTGCTATATTTTATATGTAGTAAAATGTATTTATTAGAGAAGGCATTAATCTCTAAGCAATCAGCCATCGGTTATACGAGTTTGCGTAGGACGTTCTGGTAGAATTTATTCTTTCTGGGTCTATCCTATAATTATTTGTTACTCTTGGGGCCTAGCCCTGAAAGGATTGTTTAGAGATTAATGCTTTTTTCTTTACCCGGCCAAAGTTTTAACGATGGCGGGTTTTTTATTCCTCACTTAAATCCACCACACTCAAGACTTCCTCGTAAGAAGTAATCCCATTCAACATTTTTATGACACCATCTTGTCTCATCGACAAGATGCCTTGCGTTTTAGCGATTTGTTTTATTTCTCTTTCACTTGGGTTTTCTGGGATTATTTTTTCTATTTCTGCGTTATTGCAAATTGCTTCAAATATACCAATTCTTCCTTTGTATCCAGTGCCATTGCATTTATCACAACCGGCAGGTTCGTAAAGTTTTATTGGTGCATCTGGTTTTATGTTGTGCTTGGTCAAGTCTTTGTTTTCTGTTTTCATCTCCTCTATGATTGTTTTAATTATCATCGCCTCTCTTTCGCTAACTACTTTTTCTTTTTTACAAAATTGACAAAGTATACGAACCAAGCGTTGAGCTATAGCAATCGACAACGATGAGACCAAGATTTTTGGGTTTACTCCAAGGTCGATCATGCGGGGGATGACCCCGGCAGCGTTGTTGGTGTGCAAAGTAGACAACACCATGTGTCCAGTCAGCGATGATTGCACGGCTATCTCGGCAGTATCACGATCACGAATTTCTCCGACCATGATTACGTCTGGATCTTGTCGTAATATTGAACGAAGACCTTCTGCAAAGGTGTAATCTTTTTCTGTATTTACTTGGGTTTGAGTTATCCCGTTGATGTGATATTCGACTGGATCCTCGATGGTTATGATGTTTATATCAGGGGAATACATTTTTCTTAAAAAAGCATATAGAGTCGTAGTCTTTCCGGCTCCAGTCGGGCCTGTTACTAAAATCAATCCGTTTGGTTTTATGATTTGATTTTGTATTATTCCCAAAAGATAATCTTCGATACCCAATTGCTCAAATTCTACTTGGATAGATTTTGGATCAAGTATTCGCATTACGATAGCCTCACCGTATGCTCCAGGAATAAGAGATACACGGATACTGAGCTCATCTTTACCCTCGATTATATTAAAACGACCATCTTGTGCAATTTTTGAAGTCAACTTCATTCCCGAGAGAAGTTTTATTCGAGAATTTAACAATCGATACACATCTGAATTAAAGAACAGGATGTCTTGTAATACACCATCCAGGCGGAGACGGAGCCTGCCCTGGTCCTTTTCTGGTTCAATGTGTATGTCTGAAGCTTTGATAGCTATAGCTCCAGCCAAGATTATCTCTAGTAAGCGAGAAATTTTGTGAATTTTATTTTCTTCCAAAACCTGAGTCACCATTTTGAAGATGTCTTGAATATGATTTATTTGCGCCACCGTCCCTCTCAAGACCTCAGAGGAAATTTCTAGCCCTCCAACCATCGAAGTTTCGGCCATAGAAAGTTCTTTATATCTACTCCACACTTTTTGCAAACTAGCCGCCGAAGTCATGTAAAAAGTTGGAACCAGGTTCCTCCTCTCCATGTCTTCTTTTAATTTATTTAGTAGAGATTCTGAGGGCGCACGCAAAGCAATAAAAATATTTTTACCAAAAAGTTTAAAAGGAGCCACGTTCATTTCAATGGCATCTTTTTCAGAAATTGCTCGAAGGGCTTCATTGTCGACTCCGATACGGTTTAGGTCGATGTAGGGCAGTCCATATTTGGATTCAGCTAAAGTTTCTACTAGTTTTTCCTCCTCTTCTTTGTAGAGGTCCTCGAGTTGTTTTTTTTGTTTTTCATCATCAAAATCAACCATTAAAAGAATTATACCAATAATGCTATAATTCGCATAATGTCTAAGCCAAATCAAAAAGAAAAAACCCTAGTCCTGCTCGACTCGCACGCAATTATTCACCGAGCCTATCATGCTTTGCCAGAATTTATGTCGAGCAAGGGTGAGCCGACTGGGGCTTTGTATGGTGTGTCGACAATGCTCATGAAGATTATCGATGAACTCAAACCAGATTATATAGTGGCTTGTTATGATTTGCCGGGCAAGACTTTTCGGCACGAAGCTTGTGATGCTTACAAGGCCGGGAGAGCTAAAACCGAAGACGCGTTGATCGTGCAATTAAAAAATTCTAGAAAAATTTTCGAAGCCTTTAATATTCCTATGTATGATTCAGCTGGTTTTGAAGCTGACGATATTTTGGGGACTATCGTTACCCAAATGAAGAATAGTGTAAATATTATTATTGCTTCTGGCGATATGGATACGATGCAACTCGTGGATGACAAAAAAGTCCAAGTCTATACTTTGAAAAAGGGGATCAACGATACGATTTTATACGATGAAGAACAAGTTGTGGAACGCTTTGGATTTTTGCCAAAGTTTTTGCCGGATTATAAGGGCCTGCGTGGAGATCCGTCCGACAACATCATCGGCATCAAAGGAGTCGGCGAAAAGACGGCGACGAGCCTGATTGTAAAATTTGGGACGATTGAAGAAATTTACAAAAATCTGAAAAAGGGTGATGAAGAATTTAAAAAAATTGGTATCACTCCTCGCATGATTGAGCTTTTGAAAAGCAACGAAGAAGAAGCAATTTTTTCCAAGACCCTGGCTACTATTCGTAAAGATGCACCAATCGATTTTAAACTATCAGAAAAAACTTTTTGGGAAAATGCCGACTTAAAAAAAATAGAACAAATTTTTGTTTTGTTTGAATTCCGTTCTTTGTTTTCAAGGCTGAAAAACTTTTTTAACTCAGGCGCAGGAGAAGAATCTTCTCGGGTCCTCGGGTCGGCCGCAGGAATGCCTTTGCGGCCTCAACCAGACCAGCTCAAATCTTCTTCTCCTGCGCCTGACGCAACAAAGCTACAAGAAGCCAGTATCGCTATTTGGCTTATAGATTCTGATTTATCGTATCCAGGGTTAGAAGATATTTTACGTTTTGCTAATACTGAAAATTTTGAGGAAGCATATAAATATGTATTTGATAAATTAAAGGAAAAAGGTTTAGAAAAAGTCTATGAAGAAATAGAAAAGCCAATCATCGGAGTTGTAGCCGGCATGTCCAAACACGGTATTTTGATTGATAAAAAATATTTCGATGTTTTATCCAAAGAATATCATGCTACCTTAGACGAGCTTACAAAAAAAATTCACAAAATGGCTGGCGTGGAGTTTAATATCAATTCACCCAAACAACTAGGCGAAGTATTGTTTGTAAAAATGGGTATCAAGTCTAAAAAGAAAAGTGCTGGTGGGGCTTTGTCGACAAAAGTTTCAGTATTGGAAGAGCTTGAAGAAGAAAATCCAATCATCACCGAGATCATGAGTTATCGCGAACTTCAGAAATTAGTATCTACTTATGTGGATGTTATTCCAAAATTAGTGCAAGAGGATGGTCGTCTGCATTCAAATTTTATACAAAACGGCACAACCACTGGACGTTTTGCCTCCTTGGACCCAAATTTACAAAATTTACCAATAAAATCTGAGCTTGGGCGACGTATCCGGGCCGGCTTTGTGGCAGCTCCGGGGCACAAACTAGCAGCTTTTGATTATAGCCAGGTGGAGCTTCGTATCGCAGCCATGCTCTCTGGTGATGAAAAGATGACTGAAATTTTTCGTGAGAAAAAAGATATTCATGCCGGGGTGGCTTCTTTTGTCTTTGGGGTTCCGATCGATAAAGTCGACAGTGAAATGCGGCGTAAGGCCAAGGTGATAAACTTTGGAATTATTTATGGTATGGGAGTGACGGCTCTCCGAAAAAATCTTGGCGGCACTCGCGAAGAGGCCCAAACTTTTTATGACAACTATTTCAATCAATTTTCAGGAGTTAGGGATTATTTAGAAGAAGTAAAAGTTTTTGCGATGAAGAATCTTTACACGGAGACTTTGTTTGGTCGCCGAAGATATTTCCCAAATGTAAATTCTCGAATTCCATTTTTGAAAAGCATGGCCTTGCGCACAGCCACCAACGCTCCTATACAGGGGACAGCGGCAGACGTCATCAAGCTCGCTATCCGCTATGCCAATGAAGATTTAGCCAAAGCTGGTTTGCTCGACAAAGTGCACCTCGCACTGCAGATACACGATGAATTGGTGTATGAAATAAAAGAAGATGTTTTAGAATTAGCTAATCAGATAATTAAAAATGCTATGCAGGTTGTTTTAGATAGATCATATATAGCTTACAAGACAGACATTCCGCTCTCAGTAAACTCGGGTTTCGGTGATAATTTTGGGGCTGTAAAATAGATTTTTTGTGGTATAATGCATAGATGACAGACGCAGAAAAATATTCTACCAAACACAATATTCATCACGTGTTGACTCATGTGTATATTACCTTTTTTGTCCTGTTTTTGATTGGAGTTTCTCTGGATCTAGCTTTCCAAGTCACTATCCCACATTTTTACTTCATGCAGCCGTTGGGTGTTTTTCTTTTGTTTGTCTCTACATTTTTGATTTTTTGGGCACAAAAAACTGGACGAGATTTAAGAAATATAAAAGAAATAAAGACTGAACATTTTTGTCGTGGACCATATTGTTATACCCGTATTCCTACCCAATGGGGCCTCTTGATGTTGATTTTAGGTTTTGGGCTAGTGATAAATGCTTTTTTTGTGGTATTAACTACTTTGATATCTTTTTTATTTTCTAAAATTGTTTTTATGGATAGACATGACCAAATTTTGATAGAGAAATTCGGTGCTTCTTATTTGGACTATAAAAACATGTTTAAGTTTTAATTTTTCCCAATGATTTATCTTTTTGCCGGAGACGACACAAAAAAGAAACGCCTAACTTATGAAAAGTTTTTAAAGACTATCGATGGAGTCGAGACTCTTTTTATAAATAAAAATAATTTCAACAAAACTCAGATCGAGAGCTTGTATTCTGGTGCTGGACTTTTTTCTCCTAAATTTGTCGTGGTGTTTGAGGGTATTTTAGAATATGAAGACCACCGAGATTTTATTTTGGACAAACTACCCCTCTTGGCTAGTTCTCAAAATGATTATATTTTTCTAGAAGGGAAACTATTAAAACCCATCTTGGATGATTTTAGAAAGGCCCGTGCTGAGCTAAATATTTTTGAATTACCCAAAGAAAAGAAAGAAAAATTTGATAATTTTTT
>JAGNZX010000031.1 GCA_017984185.1 Minisyncoccota bacterium
AAGCATATTAATCGGTAACTTAATAAGTTATACATTACCCCGATTTATTCGGGGTTTATGTATTAATAATGAAAATACTGTTAAGATACAAATATGCTAGATAATAATGAATTATCAGATAAAGAGATCATAGAAAAAATCAGAACTTCTGATAAAGAACTTTATGCTGTGCTTATAGATAGATATCAAAAGAAACTTTTGCGTTATGCTTACAATTTAACCAAGGATGATAATAAGGCCACAGACATAGTACAAGAATCCTTTATCAAAGCCTTTATTAATTTAAATAGCTTTTATATTGAAAAGAATTTTTCTAGTTGGATTTATCGGATTGTTCACAATCAAGCTATAAACATCACTAAAAAATATCAAAAAGAGACTCCCCTACTGGAAAATTGGGATTTTAAAAGTGAAGATGATGTTGAGGGAGATTTTCAGGAAAAAGAAATAAAAGAAAATGTAGAGGTTTGTTTAAAAGAAATTCCTTTACTTTATTCCGAACCCATCTCTTTATATTATATTGAAGAAAAATCATATGAAGAAATTAGTGATATCTTGAGAATCCCAATGGGTACAGTCGCAACCCGTATTAATAGAGCCAAAAAATTAATGAAAAATATATGTCAAAAGAATTAAAAGATATTACAGAAAATGTAATGAGCCAAATTCATCAAGGTAAAATAAAAATGAAACCAAAAATATATTTTATCATCGGTTCCATTCTCACCTTCTTGGGTGCAGTTTCAGCTTTTATTGTGTCTATATTTTTAACTAGCTTGATACGATTTTCTCTCCGCACACACCTGGGCCAGGGAGCTCAGTATAAATTAGACCAAATGTTATCAAATTTTCCGTGGTGGATAGTGATATTTACCATTATAAGTTTATCTATTGGGATCTGGCTGGTTCGTAAATATGATTTCTCATACAAGATAAAACCCTGGGCAATGGTATTGAGTTTTATATTAATAATAGTGGTTGCTGGTTTTGCGATAGATATGATGGGGCTAAATGATACTTTACGGCATCGTGGTCCAATGAAAGGAATGATGAGTAAGTATTTTCAAAATAACACACCTCAGCAAGACTGGAGAAGATAACAAGCTTAACCTAAAACACAAAGCCCCTTTCGGGGCTTGATTTGCGCGACTTGGTGGACGATATTAGAACTGCTATTAAAAATTCTAAATCTTTTTCAATTCCCATACTCTCCCAAACCTAGTCCACCTTTTCTCAACAATTTTCTTAGATAACTTCATAAAATATTTATTACCTTCAGAAATTTTTACATACTCCAACATTGGAACTTGATGTGTGTCGCACACATAAAATGCATCTACGTCATAACCATACACAAACATTACATGATCAAGCAAACCACCGTATTTAAGTCCTATGTCTACCCCCACCACCCTTCCTTCATTAATTGCTTCTTCTACTTTAAACACTGCATCAGAAAAGCTTAGACGCGAAAATAAAATTGATACAACAAAGTCTTTAAAAGAATTAATCTTTTGTGTGTTTATAAATAATCCTAAAGAGTGTTGCTTAAGATATTTGGGTATCCTCACGAATTGCAACATCGTTCCCATAAGCCAAGAAGGCAACTTAAAACCAAAGAATCCCCTGTTCTCTACACCTTGAGGAGTAAGTTCTTGGTCATTAAATTTTTGAGGTAAATAGTAATGAAGTCCATAATATAAAAAATCTCTGCCGCAACGGTTTTTGACAGTTTTCCCTTTAAATTTTTCTCGCTCCACAAAACCAAATTCTTCTAAAGTTATTGGCAACGTCTTCATGTTTAAATAATATCACAGTTCACATCCAATACACCCACAACAAAAAGAACCACATTGCTGTGGTTCTTTTGCTTTGCTCGACCGGCTGGATTTGACGGTCGAGTTTCTAAGTAATTCAATAACTGTTTCTTTAGGTATTTTCTACCCGAACAACTTTTAAGAAATCTTTCCCGACCCTCAGCATCTTTTTTATTTACATAGGCTTCATAGTAAATCAATTGTAAAGAATGTTTTTTAGAAGTGGTTTTTCCACCTTGTTTATTTATATGCTCTAGAAAACGTCTTTTCAGATCAGACGTATAACCAATATACCAACTCTTACCACCCTGGTCTTCGAGAAGATAAGTATAGTACATAAATTAATTATAATACCTGTCGCGTAAAAGCCAAGGCTCACGCGACACGCATAAAACAAAAAACACCCAAAGGGTGTTTTTTGTTCCCGCAACTTCACCATTTCTTGGCGAAGCCGCGTGGCAAATGCTTAGCATTTGCTTTACGCGGCGCGGTCGACCGGATTTGAACCGGCAACCTCTCCCGTGACAGGGGAGTGCTCTAACCAGTTGAGCTACGACCGCAACTCCCCTATTATACACAAAATTGTCTATTTTCCAAGTCTTAAATTGTGTCGGCGACAGGGATCGAACCTGTGACCTGAGGCTTATGAGTCCTCCGCTCTACCGACTGAGCTACGCCGACATCCATGCAGAATAGCATATTTCAGCTATTTTTCAAATACTTATTTGCAAAAACCAGTTTTATGATGTAATATATAGATTCACAGCGGGATAGAGAAGAGGCATCTCCAAAAGACTAATAGCGCGAATAACCAAAAGGTTATGAGCCTGCTGCCAAAACTCTGTCTAGCTTTGATATAAATTTACACAGCGGGATAGAGAAGAGGCATCTCGCAAGGCTCATAACCTTGAGACCCACGTTCGATTCGTGGTCCCGCAACATTATATAAATCCGTAATTACGGAAAATTTGCTCGTATAAAGCAATAACTCTTTTGGCTTCCCTTTCAGTAAGTTCAAAAGCCAAACCTTCGTGAGCAATTCTATTTCTGATATTGTGAACTTCCCAAGCACTCGACAAACCTTTAAAATTTTCTTGGTTGGCCATCTTCAATCTGTCACCCAAGGTCGTCCCTTTAAAGCCAAGATCAGAGGACAAATTTTCGAGCATTGCGTCGGCTTCTATAATGGCAAGTTTCCAATCACTCGAACTACTTGAAGATAAATAAGTTAAAACTTTATTCCATCTTGGGTTGTGTGATACGCTCGCTTCACCTCTCTCCTTTTCTGCTTTTTCTTTTTGATGAAGTGCATATTCATGGATCTCGTGGTGCAAATGTGCATGCTCTTTTTTTCTTATTTCTAAAAGCCGAATTGCACAATAAGATATTATAGAAAAGAAAAAAATTGTTAAAAAAGCCAAGAAGGTCTTATACAGAGACCAAACTTCAGGACTAGTAATTTTGTAAAATACTTCTCGCGCAACAGAATACTCTTTACTAAATAAGTAATCTGGATTGAAGCTTTGATATTGAACAAATGAGGCTCTAGAAAGATAGAGAAATAATATAATCAAAACCACACTTATTTCTGCTGCAAATTCTTTTAACATATGGATTCAAATTTTTTACCTACTTCAAATAAGGCATCCTCTCGAAAGTGTGGAGCCATAAACTGTATCGAAAATGGAAGACCGTCTTCCGTCTTTCCAGACGGCATGGCAATAGAAGGCACTCCGGCCAAGTTGGCTGGAGCCGAGAAAATATCACAGAGATACATGGCCACTGGGTCGTCCATCTTTTCACCCAATTTAAATGGCAAGACTGGCACAGTCGGAGTCAAAATATAATCAACTTCTTCAAAAACTTTCAAGACTTCTTCTTTGACTTTCTCTCTCACCTTCACCGCCTTATTGTAATAGGCATCATAGTATCCATGAGACAAGACATAAGTCCCGAGCAAAATTCGGCGACGAGCTTCAGCGCCAAAACCCTGCCCCCGACTCTTTTTATAGACATCGGCCAAAGTTTCTCCACTCGCACTAAAACCATAACGAATACCGTCAAAGCGAGAAAGGTTGGTGGAAACTTCCGCTGGCATGATTATGTAATACACCGCTAGAGAATATTTTGCATGTGGCAATTCCACATCGACAATCTCATAACCCAAAGATTTTAATTTTTCCAAAGATTGTTTAAAATTCTCTTGAATGCTCGGATCCACGCCATCTTTGAATAGATGCCAAGGCACTCCAATTTTTTTCTGATCACTTTTAGCTCGAGGTATTCCTTGTGGCACTCGAAGTTTTTCTGGGATAGATGTGCTGTCGTCCTTGTCGTATTTCGAAAGTAAATTGAATAAAATTTCAGTATCTTCTACACACTTACCAAAAGGAGAAACTTGATCAAGGGAATTTCCCATAGCGATGATTCCCTGTCTGGATACGGCTCCATAAGTAGGCTTGAGTCCCACCAAACCACAAAATGCCGCTGGTTCTCGCACAGATCCACAAGTCTCTGTGCCGAGTGCCACCAATGTCATATCAGCAGACAAGGCTGCCGCCGAGCCCCCAGAAGAGCCTCCAGGAACTCTGGTCGGGTCTAGTGGGTTCCGGGTCACCCCATAAGCTGAAGTCTGAGTACTCGAACCCATAGCAAATTCATCCATATTAGTTCGGCCCAAAAATACGGCTCCCGCTTTTTTGAGCTCGGCGACAACTGTCGAATCATAAGCAGCAATATAATTTCCTAAAATTTTTGAACCGGCCGAGGCAGTATGCCCTTCGTATAAGATATTATCTTTGATAGCAACCGGAATACCAGTCATCTCTGTCGCAGTGCCGTCTTGAAATTTTTTCTGAGCGAGTTCTGCTTGTACAACAGCATCATCAAAAACTTCCAAATATGCATTGAGCTCTAGGTTTTTGGCTTTGATAGCTTCGAGATAAGCCTGCACCAAATCCACACAAGTGTATTTCCCCTGCTTTAAATCTTGATGCGTTTTACTGATGGTTAAATTTTTTAAATCAATCATATTAGAGAATTTTTTTAACTTTTAAGAAACCGTCCTTGGCTGCTGGAAATTGTTTGACGATCAACTCGGGAGAAAAATTCTTTGCCTCAGCGGGGACATCCTCGCGCCAAGAATTGTAATGCAGATTTGAAGCCTGCATGTCGCCGACTTCGACTTCTTCGACTTGTTTGACGTAGCCCAAAATTCCCTCCATATCATGGAGTATAGATTCTTTTTCAGCCTGAGAAAGCTCCAATTTAGCTAGCTCAGCCAATTTTTCCACGTCTTCTATATTCATAGAGAAATTATAACAAAACCACAGAAAAAATCTAATTTCCAGTCAAGGCGCGGATGCGATCTGCGGTTGGTGGATGAGTAGCAAATAGACCGCCAATTTTTTTACCAACTTGAGAACCTTTTGGATCTGCTAGATACAGGTGAGCTATGGCGCTCGATTGTCTTTGCATTGGTGCGCCGTATGCATTAATTTTTTTAAGAGCCGACGCCAAACCTTCTGGATATCTAGTGAGCAATGCTCCCGAGGCATCAGCTAAAAATTCTCGCTTGCGAGAAATAGCTAGTTGAATAAGCATAGAAAAAACTGGAGCCAAAATTGCTAACAAAATTCCAACGATTACCAATATTCCTCCGGCTTTATTATCATTGTCTCTGCTGCCTCCAAAAAGAGTGCTGCGCACAAAAACATCAGAAGCAATCGATACAAATCCGACCAAAACCACGACGACTGTCGAGAGCAACATATCTCGGTTGCCAATATGAGAAAGCTCGTGAGCCATCACTCCTTCGAGTTCATTCTTTTCAAGCATTGACAATAGGCCTGTCGTCGCAGCCACCACCGCATGGTCTTTGTCGCGACCAGTAGCAAAAGCATTTGGGGCCGGATCTTCTACCACGTATACTTTTGGCATAGGTAGCCCAGCTGTGATAGAAAGATTTTCGACTATTGTGTATAGTTCAAAATATTCTTCGCGTTTAGCTTCCTTGGCTCCCGCCAAAGAAAGCACAATCTTATCTGAATACCAATACGAAACGACATTCATCACGACGCTAAACAAAACAAAGAAATATAAAATATTCGCATCTCCATAATAGATACTAAAAAACCATCCAAGCCCGATGACCAGGGCGAAAAAGGTTCCCATCAGGAGCCAGGTCTTGGTGACATTTTGAGATTGGTGAGTGTACAGATTAGACATTATTGTAAGATAATAGGAATTAATATAGATTTATCTAAATCTCTTCGATCAGAAGGGTTATCGTTACTTATTTCAAAGTAAGCTAAACCAGCGGGTAATCCAGTAAAATCAATATTACCCTCAAAACCAACAGGTCCGGCAGTCATCCAATCGGTGGTAGACATCGCATTGTCTTGTTTGAGTAATTTTTTATTACCGTCCAAAATAGCGATACCAATATTACCTTCAAAAAACCATGCACCTTTTAGTTCTCCGCGATAAGACAAAATTCCTTTTGGCATCTTGGTCCCTGGTGCAATTGAAAAAGACAATAGATCTTCGACGTGACCCGACATCACTCTCGTATCGACTTGGTCATCCTTCTTTTCCTCCACATCCTTGCCGAGCATCGGGTCGACATATAC